>JAJFLT010000223.1 GCA_021772555.1 Opitutales bacterium
CCTCACTGAAGGCGGTCCCCTTGTTAAGAGTCGGATCGTGCAGGAGTTCTATACCGCTAGGTTGTAATCGGATGTCTTTTTTTCGCATGATGGAAAACTGGCTCCGTTTAAAGATAAGATGCGTTCAACAGAATTTAATGAGTTATAAAATGAGAAATGCTTTAATCCCCCATTATTTCAATAAGTATATTATATATCGGAAAAAATCGCAATTGCCTCCATCGGTATTTTCTGGAGGTAACTCCGCTCATCAAATCCTTAATGAAAAAAATTTGATGTTCACATTCATTGCTATAACACCCGAATGCGAATACCTCGGTTCGGCAAGGCCGCCTATAATTCCACCAGATGGGTCTTTTTGATCGCCTCGTGCTGTGTGATTTCTTCCAGGGTCTCTTTGCCGGGTAAACTGTCCAACTGCAAAACGGTGAGAGCCAGGCCCCCCAGGGTGTTCCGGCTCAAAGACATGCTGGCGATGTTGACTTCATCCCGGCCCAGAACGCCTCCCACCATACCAACGATGCCGGGTAAATCTTCATTTTCGAGAACGAGAAGATTCCCATCCAAACTGGCTTCCACTTCCCGGCGGTTGATACGCACAATTCTCGGCGAGTGCCTTTTCCCAATCAAGGTTCCCTCCACACTGGAGAGGTTCTTTTCCGCATCGACGGCCTCCACCCGCACCAATTCGGTAAAGTCCCGATCGCTGTCGGATTGGGTTACGATAACCTTGACCCCCAAACGCTTCATATAACGGGGCGCGTTCACCGCGTTGACATTTTCCCCGCAAATATTTCGCAAATAACCGGTCTGAATGCTGCGGGTAAGCGGAAGGGTATCCAGGCCGATGATCCTGCCCCAGTAGGTGATTCTCATTTTCTCGATACTCGGATTGACGATTTGCTGCAGCACCCTGCCCAGCTTTTCCCCCAGATCGAGATACGGCTTCAGTATTTTCAAGGTCCCCAATTCAACCGAGGGCATATTGAGCGCATTGATGACGATTTCGTCCTTGAGCAAACCGGTCACACCTCTGGCCGCCTCCAGGCCAACGCTTTGCTGGGCTTCGCGGGTGGATGCACCCAGGTGCGGAGTCAAGACCATACCCGGCAGGTTTCGCAATTCACTTTCCGCCGGGACGGGTTCCTCCTCATAAACGTCGAGGCCGGCCGCCGAAACTTTGCCGCTCTTTAACGCGGCCATTAAATCGGCCTCCACCACAATACCGCCCCTGGCACAATTTATGATGCGGACGCCGTCTTTCATCCGGTCGATGGCGGCCGCATCTATCAACCCGCGGGACTTTTCGTTCAAGGGCATGTGCACGGTAATAAAATCCGCCCGCCTTAAAAGCTCCTCGAAATCGACCGATTCCACATCGAGAGCCTGTCCGCGCTCCGGCGCCAGGTAAGGATCATAGGCGATCACTTTCATCCCGAAGGACTGGGCCCTTTTAGCCACTGCGGTACCCACGCGCCCGAGACCGAGTATGCCTACCGTTTTGCCGAAAAGCTCCGTTCCCGTAAACTGCTGCCGGTCCCATTGGCCCTGCCGCATGGAAGCGTCCGCCCGACAAATGGGCCGGGCCGTGCAAAGCATGTGGGTAAAAGTCAATTCCGCCGTGGCGTTGGTATTGCCGCTGGGAGCATTCATCACGACGATGCCGCGTTCGGTGGCAGCCTCAAGGTCCACATTGTCCACTCCCACTCCAGCTCTGGCGATCACCTTGAGGGATTGCGCCGCAGCGATCACTTCGGCCGTGATTTTGGTTTCACTGCGCACGATGACGGCCGCCGCATCGGATACCAGTTCCAGCAACCGATCCGGCGTGGAACCGACGGCTTCCACCACCTCAAAATCGGTCTGTTGTTTTAAATAGTCGATTCCCGTGTCGGAAATTTTATCTGCGATTAATATTTTCATCGGCCATAAATAGGTGTCAGTGTTCAGGTTTCGATGGAAATTAACTGTGCCCTTGTCGATTTATCCCGTTAATCTGTAGTCGGCAATTTGCGCTCTGTCATCTTTTATTTTCCATCCTGACACCTGACACCCGAAACCTGTCCTCGTCACTTTAAATAGTAAAAACGCCGCGGAAGTTCAATAGGAAATGGAGGCGATTTCTATTTTAAGGTTACCAAGTAAACGCATTAGAGGCAAGGTCATGTCGAACAGGCTGTTTTCGTCCAGTGATCCGGTGTAGAATGCAATTCTGACGGGAGAGGTTTCGCTTTCTCCGAGAGCCGCGTCGAAATCCACCCAACGGCCATGGAGGTAAAACTGGGTCCACATGTGAAAACCGAATATATTCTCCTTTCCCTGAAAATTCGGCACATAGGCCAAACCGACTGCAATGCGTGAAGGCAGGCCCTCAATGCGCCCGAGAGCGGCCAGAAAAACGGCGTGCTCAGTGCAGTCGCCAACGGGGTTCAGGGCCACCTCGCTGGCCGTAGCGAAGCCGACATAAAGCGATTTTCGGGAAATGTAGCGACTGGCAAATCGCCTCAACCGATCGGCTCGCTCAATCGAACTCGAATTACTACCGGCTGCCTTTGTGGCAAGTTCGATTAATTTTTTGTCCTCAATATTCATGTTGGAGTTGCCACTTAAAAAGCGGGAAAAATCGACCCTCTCCGCTCCTCGGTCGAGGTTCTCCCGCAGGGATTCGTGATTGGCCCGGACGATTTTTAAGTGGGCGCCCGAGGTATCCGATTCGAGGATGCTCTGCGAGTAGGATTCCGGCCAAGGAAAGGATTCTTCCAGAGTATTCATGAATTTTATCGCATAAGTGACTGTTGCCGCATTTTCAGGAATACCTTCGGACACTTCTAAAAGGGTGAATCCGAACATATCGGCGGGAACAAAATCGGCCAGGGCGTTTGATTCATCGGAGGCGTAAAGAATCAGTTCCATGCCACCCATCGGCAAAACGGTTTTCAGTGGTTGGCCCTTTTCATTTATCCAGGAAATGCTTTCCAGCGAACCCAAGCTCAAATTCATGACCGTTGTAACCTTTTGGCCTGTGACCGATTTCCCGTGTATGGCGAACGATTCCATTTCTCCAATCTTGATATCGGTCGGCACCGGTGCGTCCAGTCGTACCTCGGGGCTGAACATGGGAAGCCGGTATTCTGTGCCCGGTTCGAGTCCGCGTCGTATGGTTTCCCGTGTGAGCCCCCAGAGCATGAGTGCGCCTTCGGTCCAGGGATATTCGATTGACTGTATATTTCCCGCCTGAGAGGTTTCGACCCGTAAAAGTCCTCCGGATATTTCACCCACCATGGATACGGGAATGCTGCCCATGAGCAATTTCTGGGTAAAGGAGAGAGGCGTCCCGGAGAGCGTTTCCACCGTTGATTGCTCCGATTCCATGGAAACGGCGATGGCACCGCGGCCAAGACGCATCGACATCAGGTTGGTGGAAAGAATGTGATCTCCCACGCGGGAAAAAGTAGTCCGGGAATAACCGATTTTGTTCTCACCCAAATATACTTCCTGCCAGTCTTCCCCCCAAATTCCCACGGGAGGATTTTCGATATCGATTTCCGTAAGATCGATGCCGGACGCCTTTCCCCAAACTCCCATCAGGAAAAATGAAACGGCAAAATAATTCCTCAAAAATGACTTCATCCTAGTTGATCTTAGAGGGCGCCTTAAACAATTATTTCAAACCGGGAAAGAAAAGTGGCCATCCTGTTTCAGTACGGGTTCATGCGCAAAACAAATCCTATCGCCGCTTTCCCAATCCAAAAAAAACGGATTGATAATGTTGCTGTATGCCTGTTGACTTTAATAAAAGGAATTGATGGGCAAACACTTTGAATTTATCGTTATTGGCGGCGGCAGCGCCGGTTATGCAGCCGCCAACACTTATGGCAAGGGACCCGACGAAGTGACGGTGGTCGATAGTGCGGCTGAGCTGGGCGGGTTGTGCATTCTGCGCGGCTGCATGCCCTCGAAAACATTGCTTTATATCGCGGAGGTGCTTCACCATGCCCGGCATGCGGCTACTTTCGGGCTCGATATCCCCTCGGCCAAGGCAGACATGGCGGCGGTTAACGAACGTAAAAAGCGCATCATCGGTGAATTTGCCGGCTACCGTGCAGAGCAACTGCAATCCGGTAAATTCCAGCTTTACCGCAGTTCAGCCCGTTTTGTGGACGAGAAGACCATCCGACTAGATGATGGATCTGAACTGACCGCGGACGCCTTTCTCGTTTCGACCGGTTCGGTCGTCAACTTCCCGCCACTTCCAGGACTGGAACCCGGCTCAGCCATCATCAGCGACAATGTGCTCGATCTGGATCACTTGCCGGAATCGGTCATTATTCTGGGCGGCGGAGTGGTAGCTTGCGAACTCACTCAATTTCTTAATCGCATGGGCTCAAAGGTCATTCAGATACAGCGAAGCCCGAAGATACTCAGAGAAGGATCACCGGAGGCAGCCGAGGTTGTCATGCAAGCCTTCCGGGATGAAGGCATCGAATTACACACAGGCACGAAAATTACCGGAATCGAACGGGTTGGCGCCGGATTTCAGGTGACATTTCAAGCCGATGGGCAGGAAGTTGTTAAAGAAGCCGCCTATCTGTTCAACGCTCTGGGCCGCAAACCCAATACGGCAAACCTGGGACTGGAAAAAGCCGGAGTTGCGTTGCTCCCCAGCGGGCATATCAAAACCAACTCCCTCCAACAATCGACCAACTCTCGAATTTACGCAGCAGGAGACTCCGCCGGTCCGCACGAAATCGTGCACATCGCCATCCTGCAGGGCGAAGTGGCGGCCCGCCATGCCAGCGGCTTGAGACCGGAACCAATCGACTACGATCATTTGACTAAAATCATTTTCACCGATCCGCAAATTGCCGCCACAGGAATTACTGAAGCGGATTTGCACGAAAGAGACATTTCTTATTTAACGGCCGAGTACCCATTCGATGACCACGGCAAATCGATCCTCATGGAGGCCAAATACGGTTATGTAAAAATTTGGGCGGAATCCTCCAGCGGAGTAGTTCTGGGGGCCGAATGTGTGGGCAAGGATGCCGGGGAACTAATCCATTCCATGGCCGTGGCGGTGGCCTTGAAAGCGACCGTTCACGACCTCTTGAAAGCCCATTGGTACCACCCCACCCTGTCGGAAATCTGGACCTACCCGATCGAGGAAATCGCCGATGCTATTACGGCAAACAAAAACTAATCTCGGCCGATCAATTCGGCCAGATTGATTTTCCCGTCGTAGAGAGCTTTTCCGATAATGACCCCCTCCAGGTTCGGATAAATTTTCGACATCGTTTGAAACTTTCGCACATCGCCTGAAGTGGCCACCCCACCGGAGGCAATGAGGCGTGCGGGAATCGTTTCCAGCATCTCCTTTTGAGCCGTAAAGTTCGGTCCGGTCAACATGCCGTCGGTCGAAATATCGGTGTAAATAATCGTTTCCACCCCCAGCGAAACAACCCGACGCGCCAAGTCGAGGGCAGTCAACTCAGCCTCATCAACCCATCCCCTCAAAGCGACCTTGCCTTTCAAGGCATCGATACCAACGGCAATGCGTGAGCCATAAAGCTCGACCATCGATTGCAAAAACGCGGTGTCCTCCACCGCGCTGGTGCCGAGAACCACCCTCGACACCCCGCCCTTAAAAGCACGCTCGATATCCTCATGTCGTCGCATACCACCGCCCATTTGAACCTTGAGCCCGCAGGAGGTAATTTTTTCAATAGCGGACCAGTTTTGCGGATTGCCGCTAAAAGCGCCATCCAGATCCACCACATGGAGCCATTTTGCCCCGGCTTCTTTCCATAGTCCGGCAGGGATGGAGGGATCTTCAAAGTAAACGGTTTCCCGTTCCACACGGCCTTGCTCGAGGCGTACCACACGCCCCTGCCGCAAATCAATTGCCGGATATAAATTCATGAAATCAAAGATAAAGTAAGTAACAGATATTCCAAAGAAAAAATCCACCAAACGAACGTTTGCTACCGGATGGCATTAATGGTCTACGTTTTTTCCAGAAATCATCAGTAATCCAGATTTATAAATTGAAATCGAAATCCCAAATTGACCAAACGTAAACAGTAATGCTTCGTGCCTTGCCTATTAGATTGACTTATTAATCGTTATGCGGGATAAAGTTTTACTTCACATGGGAAAGAATATAATGTATTGGATTGATTGAATAATTTCAAATCAAAGAATTTCTTTTTTTCCTAAAACAGCCTATGTAACTATTTGAAGATTAATTGTATGACTACTTAAAACACTTATGCCGAAAAAGAAAATCCTGGCGCCACCAAAATTCTTAATCGACCTGCTCAATGCTCGTTCTCCCTCCGGTTATGAGGGGGAAGCGCAAGCGGTCATCGATCGGGTCATCAAACCCGTCGCCGATGTCTATGAAAAGGATACCATGGGTAACCGCATGGCCACTTTGAATCCGAAAGGCGACCCGGTGCTCATGTGGGCCGGGCTCATGGATGTACTGGGCTTGCTAATTCGCTATGTCGATAAAAACGGGTTCATCTATTTCGACACCATCGGCGGGCATGACAAAATCATGATTTCCGGCCGGCGGGTAGATATTTTAACGAAGAACGGAGTCGTCAAAGGAGTAACGGGTAAACGAGCCGTCCACCTCATGAACCCCGAAGATCGCAAAAAAGTGCCGGAATTGCACCAGATGTGGATCGACATCGGGGCCAAGGATAAAAAGGAAGCGCTTAAAATTGTGCAAATCGGCGATCCCGCCATCTATGACCAGAGTTTCGAACTTTTGCGGGGAAGTGTGGGAGTGGCCCGGGCCTTCGACAACAAGGCGGGAGCCTACGTGGTCAACGAAGCCTTTGCGCGATTGGCAAAACTGAAACGGCTCAATGCCAAAGTGGTGGCTGTTTCGACCGCTCAGGAAGAGATTGGTACGCGTGGCGCCATCACCGCGGCCTATTCGGTCAACCCACAATTTGCCATCGCCGTGGATGTCAGCCATGCCACCGACCATCCCGACTGCGACAACCGGAAATATGGAGAGACCAAACTGGGGGGTGGACCCATTTTAACCCGTGGTGCCAACATCAACCCGGTGATTTTAA
>JAJFLT010000224.1 GCA_021772555.1 Opitutales bacterium
TCCTGCCGCAAATACTGGACCAAGGAGATCGCCGATTCCATCGTGCAGCTTAAAAATGTGCGCTTCATAAACCCTCAGTTCAATATCTGGACTCCTTTCGACCGCACCCATTTCACCAATCTGCTGATCGATAAATTTAAAATAGCCCGAAACATTTCAGAAGACTTCTTCGCCCGCTTGAAAACCATGAATTTCTACGACGACGTCACGCTGACCACGCGGGAGTTGTTCGAGGAATTCTTTCCCGGCCGGGCGGATATCCATCGTTTACTACTGGAACCGATTGCTTACGCCAACGGTTCCACATTGGACGATCCAGCCGTCACCTTCGGCATTGTATTCGGTAATTTCATGAACAAGGGCGTTTACACCTTTCGTGGGGGCACCGATGTGCTGATCAAAAAAATGGTCGCCGAATTAAAGAAAAACGGCGTCGATATGCGTAAAAAAGCCCTCGTGGAAAAAGTGCTCATCGAGGAAAAAGACGGGCGGCGTTGTATAACCGGCGTGCAGGCCAACGGCCGACTCATTCGCAGCAACGCAGTCCTCTCCAATGCCAATATCAAGAGCACCGTTCTCAAACTGGTGGGCCGCAAGAATTTCGATCCTACTTTTGTCGATGAAACGGAGAAAGTACGCATCAATACCAGCTCCTGCCAGGTTTACATGGGCCTCAAGAAAGGAGCGCAAATTCCCAATATCGGAGACCTTGTGTTCACCTCCGATAGCGAGGAATTCTCCATGAACGAGTTAACCGACATAAACACCACCAGCCGCACCTTTTCCATTTACTATCCCAACACCCGCCCCCACTTGAAAAACCCCAGAATCGCCATTGTCGCATCCCTCAATGGAAAGTGGGACGATTGGTCCAAACTATCGGAGGAACAATACACCAAGGAAAAAGAGCGGTTGTGTGAAGAATCCCTCTCCTCCCTGGAAAGACTTATCCCGGACATACGCGAAAAAATCGATCATATCGAGGCGGCCACGCCTCGCACCATCCAATACTACACTCGCCATGTTGGCGGCGCCTCCTTCGGTACCAAATACGAAGGCCTTAATATTTCCATGAACCTTTCCCAGCAGGTCCGAGGCCTGTTCCATGCCGGTTCCGTCGGTATCATCATGTCCGGTTGGTTGGGAACGATCAACTACGGCGTCATTACCGCCAACAGGATCGACAAACTTCTCTTTGAGCTGCAAAAAGGTTTGCGGGGAAAGACGGTGGATCGCTCCAAGTCCAATAAGACGAAACCCGCTTTGGTTTGAAATAATCGCATCGATTTTTCTTCCGGCAAGTTACACCGTGAACCCATGCTTGGAGGTTCTTTTTCCATGAACGAAGTTTACCGCACCATACCTCATCGTCCCCCTTTTCTATTCGTCGATGAAGTTATTGAAATAAACGCGGAAGCCGCGCTGACCAAACGCACGGTACGATCCGATGAGCCCCATTTCGAGGGTCATTATCCCGGCAATCCGATAATGCCCGGCGTGCTCCTTTGTGAAGCGGTCTTCCAAACAGGGGCCATCTACCTGGTGAAAAAGTTGACCGGTAGCGGCAAGACACCGGAAGGAGTTACACCCATCCTCTCCCGCATCAAGGAAGCCAAATTTAAAAACATGGTCAAACCCGGCGAAACCCTCACCATCGAGGCTCGCTTCAAAGAATCACTCGGCCAATTCCACTTCATGCGTGGAACCGTAAAAAGAAGTGACGGCAAACTGGCCCTTACCCTCGATTTCACACTCGCTCTCGTTAAAGAACAAGAGTGAACGAGAGGCGACGGGCTAATATCCTATTCGGTTATTATCGCGCCCCTTTAGGAACTTTTAAGTTCCAGCAAATCCCATTTATTTCCGTAGAGATCCTCAAAAACAACGACGGTTCCGTAGGTTTCTTCCCTCGGTTCTTCCAGAAATACGACATCCCGCGATTTCATATCTTCGAAACTGCGCCAAAAATCCTCCGTATGGAGAAAAAGAAATACCCGCTCGCCCGCCAATGCGATTCAACTGCTCCGCGGACGCAGCTTCAGCTAGAAGTAAACCGCTTCCTTCGGCGTTGGGCGGAGCCACCACAATCCAGCGTTTGCCGTCGTCCAGCGCTGTGTCGTCCACAAGATCAAATCGAAGCTGTTCCGTATAAAACGCAATCGCTTCGTCATAGTCGCGGACCAGCAGCGTGATCCAGCCGATTTTTCGCTTCATATTAACGGCTAAACTAATCAACAGGATCCTCGGCGCAGCAGGACTTTAAAATCTCAGGATTTAGCTTGGCAATCTCACTTCCGATTTGATCCAAGGTGTAGCGCGGTGTGATATGCTGCGGGCAGTTCCAATCGTAAGCCCGGATTCTAAACAAGATCACCCGTTCGATGCTGGCTTTATAGTTAGCGGGTGTTAGCTCATTCGCCAAGTCGGCTTTGTCGGAGGCATCATGAACCTCAGCCTCAGCCCAAATTTTCAAACGCTGCTTGGAAGGATAGTCCATCAAAATAAGGGAAGCTTTATTTGTATCAATTATGTTCCCGGAGCTGATAAATTGCCGGTTACCGCGAAAATCGGCGAATCCGATACAAGTATCATCAAGAACTTTTAAAAACCCGGCTGGGCCTCCCCGGAATTGCACATAAGGCCAGCCATTTTTCCCCACTGTTGCGATATAGAAACTATCCCGGGATTCTATAAATGGCTTCTCACGGTCCGTTAGAATGAATCGATCCCCTGACTCCTCCATTTTCGCATAAGCTTTTCTCGACCCATACTTTTCCTGGAGATTTTTAACGGTGTCTGAAAACGCAAGTTTTGTGAAGTTATCATTCATTATATTAAGAATCTAGAAAATTATGGGTGAATTCACCATGAAGTATTCATAAAACCACATTTTACGCAAACAAACACGGATTAAAAAAAGACTTTAAACAAACTAAACACAGAACGTTAGTCTAGTATTTATTGGTTGGCCGAGACCATTGGCATGATGATGACGTCCAGTTTCCGTTCGGCCGGGGTTACAGTCAAATCCAGAATCTTTCCATTTGAGAGGCGGCCCGTGACAGTGGTGTTCATCGGAGCGTGTAACCTGAACTGTACGTCCCATTGACCGGGCCAGGCGGGGAATAGCAATACCTTTCCATTGTCCGCCTGTATGAGCATGCTTTGCAATGCCTTCATCATGACACCACCGTGATCCTGGTCGGGCACCCAATCGAAATTTGGCCCCCAGAATGCGGGGAAGCGGCTCGCTGTGTCTTTTCGGCTGACGCGGTCGACGATGTATTCCATAGCGGTGGCGGTCAGGCCGAGGTAGGCCGCCTGGATGTCGTCCTGTACCCAGCCACTATTTCCTTTTACACGGCGAATATTAAAGGTGTATCGGGCCAAATCAAGGTCGGGTTTGCCCATCCCGTAAACGCGGAAGGGGAATATGGCATAGAGTTCAGGGTTTTCAAAGTTTTCCGGTTTTCCGAAAATCTCCCCGGCGGGGAGAATCCTTCGTTTGCCGACTAACTCGGCAAGCGGCAATGGCGGTTGCTTAGTAATATTTCCGCCAAACAACTCACGACGCGGAAACGTTGCTAGAAAGGATGAGTCGGCGGGGCCGGTCGGAATAGGGGGAAGGATGGAGCGAAGATGCTCCCATGAGCGACTCCGATCTGGCCCGATAGCGTTCTCCGGCAAGGCAAGCAAACGGTCGAGCACCCAACGCAAACCGGCAATTGTAGGGGTGGGATTGGAGGCGTCGTGATAAGTCTCCAAGGACTGAGCCGGGTAGATACGGATTTTTCCATCTTTTCCAACTTTGTAATGGTTCGCCCAAAACCGGAGTAGGGAATCACAGGTGGGAAGCAATGTTTCGCGAAGAAATTGGCCATCGCCGGTATAGGCATAATAATCCATCATCATCGCCATCAATTCCGGTGAGGAAGTGAAGTAGCGTTTGACATAGTCATTCTTCGTCTCTCCCAGCGGCAAGCCCGCCGGTCTCTCAAACCCGTAATTCGAACCGTTGTACATTCCCCAAAAATGGGCGGTTTCAGCGATGAAGGCGCCCCAGTGGCCGTGCCAAATCTTTGTTCGGTATTCTTCCAGAGGAAGCATCGCCTGGTACATGTGAAAGAGCGGTTTCATCATATCGAAGTCCCCGTTGGCCAACATGGGCCAATAGGCCAGGCGGGTGTTCTGCCACCAATAACAGGCGCCCCAGAGCCTCTTGTCTGGATCGTAATCTTTACCGCCCACGGTGAATAAACTGCCGTTGAATTTTATGGGAAAATTCCCCCGCCCGGCGCAGGCGCTGATCCAACGTTGCAGGATGTAGGACTGCGTCAACAAATGGGCGTTGGGCGTGCCCGAGAGATAAATCCAGCTGCGATTCCAAAAAGCATCCCACCATTCGCCATGACGCCGCCGGTCCTCATCCAGAGAGTTTGGCGAATTCCGTTGCACGCGTTTGTCAAGTCGATGTACCCAATCTTCGACGGTGTCCGTCAGAGCCGTTAAAGGATGAATCGAGACGACAAACTTACGCGAGGAGGTAGCGGATTTTAATGTCGTGGCATTCTCGCTGATCAATCTCGTTCCCAGGATGGCAGCCCCGAAGGTGCGGTTGAGCAAAGGATCTTCGGATTGCTCCATGAAACCCTCCAGTCCCTGGTGCCGGAGGTTTTCCTGCCAAATTGAATGTTCGTTACGGTGATACCAGACAATCCGATCCGCGCCGTAATCAAGAACCTTATCGGGATAACTATAAACCTCGTAGGGCGATCCATACAGAGCGTAGATATCACCGTCAATAAGGCGCTTACTTGTTCGCCACATCTCCAGAGATACCCGTATGTCGAAGGCACTGTCGCTCTCCGCTTCCACCCTGATGACCGGACGGTTTGCATCGATCCAGATATTCAAGCTTACCGCACGCTCTCCTTCCCCGGCGCGGATGGCGATTTTCCCCTCGCGAAGGTCGAGTGTCTGCTCGAAGTGAGTATCGTCGAGAAACGGATTGGGCGACAACTGCAAACGCACCCGGCCGAGTTTCAACAAACTGCCATTATCGTCCCAAGCATCGGACTTACTGAGCAGAAGGAAAAAGTCTCCGCCTTTCTCAACCCACACATTGGCTGCGATTTCGCCGTTCCCGATAGGCATGGAACCGCTTTGATCCACGCTCGGTGATTCCCATATCACATTGTAGGGCTCAATCGGATCCGGCTCGTTTGCCGTCAGATCCGCCACCATAAAGGCGAAGGCAAACCCAATCCAAAACCTAAATGCGCAACTCATCAGTTTTTTCGCGATGGCAGCCATTGGGGATGATCCACGCCGAAACGGCCTCGTCCATCGGTCAATTTTTTGGGATTGGACCCATCCTCATCCATCACCCAAAGAGAGGGCATCTCTCCGACATAGGTCCGCAGAAATGCGATCTGGCTACCGTCGGGAGACGGCACCGCCCGCAGGTCCCATTGACCCTCCACCGCCGGCGTCAACGCAACCTCCTCACCGGTTCGCGGATCGAGCCTGCTGATGAATGTTCCCCCGCGGGCGCGGTCAGGGTCCCACTCCCGATTGAAATGATCCGTATCCTCTCTCGGATCCTGAAATTCCCAAGGGTTTACGGAGCCCGGTTGTTTGCGCGTATAAAGCAGTTTACCGTCGGAGGTCCATTTAATAAGATTGGAGCCACTTCCTTTTATTTTGGGGTTACCATAACTGGGACTGAACCAAAAGGGATAACCGGAGGTCAGCACGCGTTGTTCCGAGCCATCCGGTCTGCCGATGCAGATATCTGCCCAGACGGACGCTTCGCCGTGATCACCCGCATCTCTGCCCGCGTAGACAATCCACTCTCCGTCGGGAGAATAACTCGGGCCGAAATAAAACCGTCCCACTGAACCGTCCACCAGAATGGGATTTCTTCCATCCATGTCCCGAGTGAAAATACGATAACCATGGGGATCCGGTCCCCCAACATGAAAGGCGGTCCGTTTTTCGTCGGGACTGGCATCGAAGAGATAAGGAAACCCCTCGCCTTTCCTTGTGAACGGCTGGGCATCCGAGCCGTCCAGGTTCATATTAAAAATCTTTCCGATATTGCTGTGCCGGGTCAAAACCTGGACGATCATTCTCTCTTCACCGGGGACCAGCATCTGTGGAAAGCATAGCGGCGCCAAACGGCCAACGGTCATGATTTCTCTCTCCAATTGGTCCGCTTCCAGGTCATAAATCCACATATGGCTGGGCGTCTTGTAGTAGTATTCGCCAAAGGGTTTGTCCGGGCCATACTTCGGTTGTTTCTCCATACTGGTCAGAATGATGCGGCGGCCATCAGAAAAAGACAGACCCTTATGCCAACTCTTCTGTTTCGGAGCCTTTGGCTTCAAGTATCGTAACCCCGTACCGTCGGCGTTAATCAAGCCAATTTTGTTCGATTTGCCGATACCGCCCTGAGACACAAAAAGTATCCGATATGTGTCGGGAACTACTTCATCCTTGACCGTTTTAGCCGGCAGACTTTCGGCCATGAAAGCTGCCACCATGAGGCAAGCGCATTTTCGAAAATGGATCATCATTGTGTTCTAATTGTCATTATTTTCTGGCTGTTTAGCCAAGGCCTCTGAGCCCTCTCAAGTCTGCGGACCACGATCTCACTTTTCCGTTTCACGAAACTCATCCTGATACAAACCGATTTTTCCAAACGGAATCGGCTCGAATCCCGGAATTTCCTCAAAGACCGGGGAGTCCTCACGCAACCGGAAATCCCCATTGTCCGCATCCACGAATCCCGGATCGATGAGCTCAATGTTGTCCTCTGTTACCAATTTTGCGTGGAAGCCTTGTGAAAGGATTTGCTGTGAACAATCGAAAAACAAATTTTTCCTGAACTTATTCCCGTATGGGCGCGCGCCCACCAAAGATTTACCGTCCTTTGTGGGATCAAACCAGCTTCGCAATTTCGGGTAGCGAACACTATAGGGAGGCTGATAGATATCGACCATCTCCGTGAGCCGTTTTCTGAGGATGTTCCCTTCGCCAAAATATCTATCCCAAAAACGGACTATGTTCTTGGCCCGGTCAAACATGGAATTGATATAGACGGAAGGCGCATCGCATTCGATGAACATATTGTTGTCGATAATGTTGTCCCGGCCCGAATTAATGACCACCACGCCAAAGGTGGCGGCCGGTTCGATCTTTTGAAAAACGTTGCCGAAGATGGTGGTTTCGCTCGTGCCATCATCGAGGTAAATGGCTGCCAGGCCACGGTCCGGACGTCCAATATCGTGGAAATAGTTGTAACGAATGACGTTTCCCCGATCGCTTGGATCCCTTCCCATATACCAGGCGGAAACATCGTCAGCATTCAAGGCCACATGATGGATGTCGTTATATTCAAACACATGCTCATTGCCGTGCACATAAATGGCCTGGAAGTCGGCATCAAAAATCTCGTTATGGGCAACCCGGTTGCCGACTCCGTCAACGTTGATGCCCGC
>JAJFLT010000225.1 GCA_021772555.1 Opitutales bacterium
CCAATAAGGTTCCGGTAGAGAAGCCACTAAATTTCTGACGGAACAGAAGATCGGATTCATCACAATCACATATCTGGCAATTGCGTTTTAAGGGATGAGCTTTATTTTTTATATCCGGTGGCGGTTCTGTTGCAATCATAGGTAAACCCCTCCTTTGGTTGGGGGATCCAATGGCGCTCGCCATCCTCCAGTAGCCTCATAATTTCCAATGCCAAAGGCCCATATTTTTTCCTCATGATTCTCATTATGCAAAAAGAAGAAGTTTTTTTCCTCCGTATTTTCGTCCATTCTAAAAAATTCCACTAACCTTCCATTCAGTGAATAAAAACAGCTATAGTTTTCCTCGGCTAATAGATCGATTATATCGTTGGGATGGTAATCGAAACTGGCGGCATGCTTACGCAACATCTCGGCAAATATTATAGGCCTGTAATTTCGAATAGTTTTAAGACCTCCCTGAAGAACAAAGAGTTCTGCTCCCTCCACATCTATTTTAAGAAAATCGGCCCTTGAATTTAGCTCGGCCATTACACCATCCAGTTCCCTGACTTGGCATAAATTCTCCATACCACAACCGAAAGACTCTGTTGAAGTAGTTGCGGCACCCAATATTTCTGGATCGGCGTAGAAAATCCTTTCTTCATTCTTGTTAAACAATCCAAATGAGAATGCCCTCATATTCGGAAAATTATTAAGCTGAATATTTGCATTTAAAAACTCAAATGTCCTTGCAATTGGCTCAAACGCCAAAACATTGGAGGATGGATATCTTTTGGCCATATGTAGACCGTACCAGCCCAAATTTGCGCCTATATCCAAGAAAGTCATACCATCATCTACTAGGCGAAATAGCATGTTGGAATCCTCCTTTTCATATTGATGCAAATTGAGGGCTACGATAGGCGGAATACCTTTGTCCATGGGATCGCATTTGATCTTAACTCCATCAGATCGTGAAGTAATAACCACACCACCATCGTCAACCACCACCGACTCAACGCTTGTTCCTCGCAGTAAACAGCTGAGTTCCGAGAGGTAGCTGTATTGTTGACGCATGAGAACAAAAAAATCGTCCCGCGACAATTCTCCCTTTTCGTAAGATTCTCGTATTTCAACTAATTTCATAGAAAACTCCTAACCGTTCTTTGAAAACCTTCTTTAATGTTAATCCGTGAATACCAACCCAGCCTTGTTATTTTGGAAATATCCACATTGAAACCATCTTGCTTGGAGGACGTATTTTTCTTCATCGAAATATTTTTGTTTACTTCCAAGTTCTTTTCCGGAAACCACGAACACAAATTTTCAGCCAGATCTGAAATCCTGCAAGCGGTTTCCGTATTGACCAAATTGTAAACTTCTCCACCTCGACCGCGAAGCAGAAGAAGAAACAGGCCTCGGGTTGCATCGGTGAGGTAACAAAAATGGCGAATCGATTTTCCATCGCTATTCAACACGATGTTGCGTTCATTTAGGACACAATCGACAAAATCGGTGAAAACGCGACCATCGGACAGTGGCATTCCAGGGCCGTAAGTATGCCCCAAGCGGGCGCTCAAAGCATTGACGCCATGTTGTTGATGCCAGCAAGCACAAAAGTGTTCCCCCATCCTCTTACCCAAGGCATAGCAATTGAGAAATTCGGTTGGGTCGAGAGAGGCAAATGCGGAATTTTCAGAGGCATTACCGGTTTCCTTCAGGGGTCCATAAACCGCACCGCTGCTTAGAAATAAAAATTTTTTGCATTTCTTTTTAAAAGCCAAATCCAATAGATTTTGGGTACCGGTAACATTTGCTTCTAAAACGCCAATAGGATTAGTGGCAAAATGCCTACCAGCCGCTGGACTAGCTCCATGAATGATATAATGAATTGGTTCTTCAATTATTATCTCTTTGCCTAAATCGGCTTCAAAAATGGAAATATCTAATCGTGATGAGTAATGACTAAACCTATCTTCCGCTTTTGCGTGGTTGCGAACAAGCGCCAGAACCCGGCACGGCGGATTCAATCCAATTTCATTCAAAAAGAGCATTGTTTCCACCAAATAGGCGGGAATCATTCCATTAGCTCCTGTGACCAAAATCGTTTTACCGGCAAATTGTTCCCAGGGGAGTGGCTCGGACACGATCTCCTGCAAGTCATTTGTCACAACGGAATGACGACGTTTGGTAGGCTCCGTTGCAATCGAATTGCAACTTTCTTCAAATACTGCGCTTGAGCTATTCATACTTTCAAAGAATTGCCTTCTCTTTCGGAACAGCGTAGCAAACCAGGTCCCAGACCTCTACATCATGGGGTCGAAGATAATAATTATAATCATCGAGAACACCGTTCAGCCAAGCGGGAATGGACCACAAATGATTCTGACGATGGTATGCGGATACGGCGATAACCGGTCGATGCCGCACGATGCTCCGCCGGGCTCCTTCCAGAGCTTCCGGCTCACCGCCTTCAATATCCATTTTAAGAAAAGTGATTGAAGATTCAGCAAGAAGGTTGTCCAAAACCTCCGCTGGAACCTCTACATTCCCGAATTCGGCCAAGACAGAAGAGGCCGAACCATCTGCCATAAATTTTAAAGTCGTTCGCCTGTTAAATACGGCGTATGGCAATACTTGTATTTTTTTCCGTAATGGTTTGGTTAACCGGGAAACCGTTTTCCTTAATTCAGAGAAATTTTCCGGATCCGGCTCCAAAGCCATATAATGCTGAAACTCATTGCCCTTTCGTTTCAGAAAAACTTCCAAAGTATCGCCCTTAAACGCGCCACAATCGACAAACCTTTCACTTTCTCCCGCGCAGGTAAATAATCCTGAAGGAAAATAGGTGTCGCCTGATTCGGGATCGGGCAGACCGTCATAATCCAATCGGCTCCGCCATTGTAGTTGTTTGACGAATTCGCTTCTAGATGAGTCGTCACACCACAGGTCATAGACTTCTTCAATTACTTCCCGGGCGGCAACAACCCTGTGCGGTAAATCGCAGGTGTAATGAGGCAGAAATATTTTTGGATATTTCCAAAGCAGGGAATGAAAAGAAACCACATTTTTGCATCCAAAAGATTTCCAAAACGATTTTCTATCTGCCAGCCGATCATTTGAAAACGCTCCCCATATGGCCACTACAAACACCGCCTCATTTCCATAACGTGTGGCGGCCTCTCCGGGATTGACTACCTGCAAACCTTCCACTTGTCCCCCCCAGAGAGCGGGATTATTATCGGCAAAAGCCAAAGGTTCGATCCCAACCACACGCAACCCCCGCAATATTTTTTGACCAAGTCCACCTGCTCCGCACAGAACGAGCGGTGTTTTGCGTCCACCGGTTAATTTGTCAAACAAGCCACTCTCCCACTCCATCACCTCTGTTATGGACCGGTCGAAAATCGATTCCAGTTTACGGGTCGGAGGGGCAATTGTTGCTAACATAGGAACGCCTTTATTCGTGTATTAATGCGAACGGCAATAATTCAAAATTGTCTCGATCTTGAAATCCAGCATCTCGTTGGACAAACCGGGGAACGTACCGATAAACATGGCTTCATTCATAACACTGTCAGAACCCGCTAAATCGCCGATCATCCGAAACGCTTTTGGATTGTCTTTGGCCAACTGAACAAAAGCGGGCTGGCGAACGAGGTTACCCCCGAAGAGCATTCGATTACCGATCTTTTGTGAATCCAACCGTTTGGCCAAATCAAACTTTGTAAAGGGAGCCTCCGGTTTCACTTTCAACATAAAACCAAACCAGGATGGGTTAGTGTAATGACCACCGTTTTCCCAAATAAATCCATCCGCAGGACTCCAATCAGTAGCGTGCGTCGGGAGCATGAAATCGATGAATTCTCGGCACTCGTGAAGGCCATTTCTCAGGTAATTCCAATTACGAACACGAGCGTTGATAAAATCCGGTAACTTAAGCATCTGCTGAAGACCGATAGCAGCCTGGATATCCAACGGCTTGAGGTTATAACCGAGGTGAGAATAGGTGAACTTGTGATCGTAACCCTCGGGGAGATTGCCCAGTTGCCAACGGAAACGTTTGCAGCAGGTATTGTCCACTCCGCTCGCACACCAACAATCCCTACCCCAGTCGCGAAAGCTCTCCACAATTACCTTGAAAAGCATGTTATCGACAACATTGACGGCCCCGCCCTCGCCCAGAGTAATATGATGGGGTGGATAAAAAGATTGGGTCGAAATATCTCCATGAGAACCTGTCAACAGCCCGTCGTAAAGACTGCCTAAGGCATCGCAGTTATCTTCGATCAGCCATAATCCACGCTTCCGGCAAAATTCTTTGACAGCCGTTAAATTAAAAGGATTACCCAGTGTATGGGCTAGAAAAACCGCCTTGGTTTTACCTTCATTGAAAGCCTCCTCCAACTGATCCACACGCGCATTCAGGGTAACGGTGTCGATGTCGATAAAAACAGGCACGAAACCGTTCTGGATGATCGGCGCCACAGTTGTGGGAAACCCCGCCGCAACCGTTATGATTTCATCCCCTGGAAGCAGTCGGCGCTCACCTAGTTTGTAGCTCGACAGGGCGGCGATGGCCAGAAGATTAGCCGACGAACCCGAATTAACCAGAATGGAACGCTTTACCTGGAGGTAGTCGGCCAGTTTTCTTTCAAAATTTTCCCCTTCCTTGCCCAGGGTCAGCCAAAAATCCAATGTGGAGGAAACGGCAGCTTCGACTTCATCTTCGGTAAAGACTCGACCCGCGTAGGGAACAACTGATTCCCCCGGTAAAAACGGTTTTTCCAGATGCGGGGACTCGTAGCCGGGCCGATTTCCGCCATGAACGAGGCGGGAATAACGCCGTGTGAGTTCCAGAATCCGACGCTTCAATACCGCCGGATCATCTTCGGTTGCAATTCTTCTATCCAACAATTCCTGAATCATTGCCAATACAACTCGCTGTTTAATTTTCCCTTGCTCTGCAATTTTCGCAGGGCGTTTAATCTAACGTAGCTTGAGCTCCTGAAATGCGCATTACTGAAACCGGTTTCGCGCAATCCTGAAATCAATCCGGATACCGAATCCCGTAACTTGTTTTGCGGTTGATGGTTGGGGGCAAGCTTTTCAAATAAAGAGAAATCTACTTTATAAGACCGCTTGTCTGGGGCTGCTTGAGGACTAATGGCAACCTCGATTTCAGGTAACTCTTTGCGAACGGCCTCGGCCAGTTCCTTAACACGATAATTGCCTTCATTGGAACCGGCGTTGACGATGAGAAAATTGCCTTCATTCCCAGCTTTACGCAACGAAGCCCATTCAATGGCCCGCGCCATATCCTTTACGTCGATGAGCGGGCGCAATGGGGTTCCGTCGCTCAGGATCTCGATTTTTTTTGTGGACAAGGCGTTGGCTACAAAATCGTTCAGCACCAGATCGAGGCGCAAACGCGGACTGATGCCACAGGCCGTGGCGAATCTCAGGCAGGTTACCGTAAATCCATCATTGGCCAGAGAGCGCAATGCCTCCTCCGCCGAAACTTTTGACCTGGCATAGGAAGTGAGGGGCTGCAGTTCGTCATTCTCTCCCTTGGCATTCCGGCCTCCGGCTCCATAAACGCTGCAACTGGATGCGAAAACGAAATTCTTTACCCCGGCATCTTTGGCTCTAACGGCCACTTCATAACTGCACAAATGGTTAATCTTGTCCGTAACCTCTTCAAAAGCATGGCCCATGGGATCGTTGGAAATTGCCGCAAGGTGAACGACGGCATCTACACCCTCAAACAAATCGTTGGATATCTCCCGCACATCGCCGAAGACCTGTTCATCGAGCTGATTTTCCGGATAATCCAGATGATCGAGAAGACAGCCGGCAAAAAATCCGGAATCATAACCGACCAGGTTTGCGTTTGGATAAACTTTGCGGAAGTGATTCACGACCACTGGTCCGATATATCCCATATTTCCTGTTATGACAATTTTCATTGGTATTGAATCAATAGGTTGCTTCCATTAGTTGACGGGTGGATGTTTGAGAAATTTCTTCAAGCAGGTTCGTCACAGACACTTTGGAATCATTCCAGGGTTGGGGATAGGTAAAGGCGGGTATCCCCAACCTACGGGCGGCATCTATGTTTTCCGGAGTATCGTCAACAAAGGCATCAGCTTTGCCCAACCAATAAAGAAATTCGGATTTTTCAGCATCAGATTCCGGCAAGTATTCACCTTCCCTGAGCGAGGGCACGAAATGAAAAGTCCGTATCCAGTTACCGAAATAATGGTAAACCCATTCGGCCGCATGGGGAACGGTTTTTACAGGGCGGCTCGTTAAAACAAGATGTCTGAAGCGATGGCCCTTCTCCCGAAACCAATCCAATATTAATTGATTGGGTTTCAATTTCAAGCCGGCGGAAGAATTCCTGAAATAATCCAGAGAAGACAAGTAATCCCCGCAAGAAATCCCCAATATTTCGTATGGTGGATTTTGCGCCAGCCTCTCATAAGGGAACTTTCTTGCGAGTGGATTCGTTAGTGAAAAATATTTAAGCCAAGCTTCCATCAAGTTGTTGAGGACATCGTCCAAATCCCACACAATCAGTGGTTTATCTTGGTCGGACATAGGAGGAAAAGTCGATGTTACTCGATCCAGTGGGTGAGTTGTGTTTTCCGTTGTTTGTTGTTCATTATGTCCACATCAGTATAGTAGGAATCGTCTCGATAATGGGTGGAGGATATTTCTTCGAAGATAACCCCCTCTTCCGTTTGGAAAGAGTGTTTTACATTCGGCTCGACCAGAATCACATCGCCCGCGTTGAATTTTTTCAAATTGCCGTTTATGCCTAGATTCACGGAGCCCGCCAGTATAAGAAAAGTCTCCTCTTTCTTTTTGTGCATATGCTCGGGATGTTTCTGACCCGGGAGTTGGACAATGATTTTTTTGCAATAATCCCGGTTCACTATCGTGATAATGGTTGCACCATAATCATCCACCCTTTCGATCCCGTAATGATGCGAAATTTCAAAATCCACTTTGCTCGGAATGACAACTTGTTTGGATTCGATAAACTTACGCACTTGTGAAACGATTTTGTTAACCACCTTGCGCGTATTGCACGATTCCAGATTCGCAACTAAAATAGCTTCACCTGGTAAAAGCTCCTTATTGGCTGTCAAGTGATTGTATTTCGACAAATCGTTAGCCGTCAATTGTCCTTCAATGACGGGAATTGCCAGGTTTAAATCATTGGCGTTTAACTCCTCATCGGCCTTGATTACCTTCGCCGAATAAACGCCCCGGCGCAGCCCTTTGATGTCGGAAAGTTCTTTCGCCGTGGCTTTCGTCCTGCCCTCTTTCTGACCACTGGTATCGAAGGCTTGCCGAGCCGCTTGAAGCCAGTTCACAACCTGGTCGGGGGTGGCCGAATATTGGTTGACGGCATACTCTTCCGTGGGAACGGCTACATGTTTTTCGAATAGACTCACACCTTTGGTAACGGCCAATTGCACAGGCAAAGTATCCTCGGGCGATTCATGGGTGGAGAAGCCGATTTCAACCTCTGGGTAACGGTGGCGAAGCAAGTCGATTTGATTCAACTGTTGATTCTCCAGCGCAGTTGGATATTCGGCCACGCAATGCATGAGCGAAAAACGTTTATTACGATGCTCCAGGAAACTCACCACATTGTCGATGTCTGAAAAAGTGGCAGTCGCCGTAGAGGCGATTATCGGTTTATCGGCCTGCGCCGCGCGTTCGAGCAAAGGCCAATCTGTAAAGGAGCAACTGGCGATTTTTACGATGTCGTAATCATGCTTTTCAATCAGATCGACGGAGGCTTCGTCAAATGGCGTGCAGATGGCCACAAAACCACATTTTTGCAACTCCTCCCGTAGGCGCAGAAAATCTCTTTCCGAGAGCCGTGTTTCCGAAAACCGCTTGATGTATTTAATGTCACATCGGTCTTTAAATTTCGGGTGAATAAAAGAGTCCAACTGCCGGTATTGGAATTTGAATCCAAAATTGAAGTCGAAATCCTGGCAAATATGGTGAAACTCCCTAATAATCCGCAATCCATGGTCAACATCACCCATATGGTTATTGGCCATTTCAAAGATAAATAGGGGCCTATACTCAAATTTTTGGGTCTTTAGGGCGATCATACCTGCTTTATCGTAAGCAGAACCCATTTTTTAACCATTTTCAGGGCCAATTCTGCTGGATTTTTTGAATCTTTTGCTACAACCGGTGCAAGCCCCGGATTCCAGGAATGTCTTTTGGCCCAGAAAGATAATCAAATTGACATAGGATAAAATCTGGGTTATATAAAAACCCGTCTTTACAAGCATCGGTCATACAAACTTTCCCTAAAAAGAATTAAAAGGAAATGCGATTGACTTCAAACAAGGCTGTCCTCGGATTCTACTGCTCGGCGGTATTAGTTTTGAGTGCTTCCACAGCGTCGGGCCAATTGTTTTTTGGTCCGGGTGCACGAACCATGTTCGAGGGTTTCATCGAGGATGTGGGAGGTCATTTTCTCGATTTCAATTCCTTCAGTCCTGGCGCCGCCATCCAAAACCAGTTTTTAGTGAGTGATGGAGTCAGCTTTGCCTCGGTAACCAATACCGCAGGCACACCCACTTCTCCCCGCAATATTATCTCCGCGACAGCGGCTGGCCGAGCTGGCACAATTGTGGGAACACCCTTCACCTGCTGTGACGACGGGCGGGTGGGCTACGAAATCACCTTTACAGACCCGCAGCGCTGGGCCGGTTTGCAACGCCTCTGG
>JAJFLT010000226.1 GCA_021772555.1 Opitutales bacterium
CGCGCCCGAAGGGCTCCAGCCCATCTGGGCGCGAAGCCGCCTGGCATCTGCCACCGTGGCGCTACAAACATCATTCATCCACGAATTTGAGATAGGTTCTAGTCAATTGAACGGAAAACAAATGGCGGCAACAGATGAAGAACTGGCCAAGCAGCTTTGGGCGCTGGGGGATATCGCGCGCCTGAAGATATTGCATATGCTACCTCGGGCCAGCAATTGTGAACATGGCAATAATGTCTCCCAACTGGCGGAAAAGCTGGGCATGTCCCAGCCGACAGTTTCGCATCATTTGAGGATTTTGCGCCAGGCCGGTCTGGTTAATAACAAGAAAATGTGCCGGGATGTATTCTATTGGATCGACCCCGAACAGGCCGAAACGGTTCTTACCCACCTGGCCGGTATTTTCGAGATCAACGAGCCACTGGAAACCAATCCCCTGTCATCGCAAAGAGAATCTCAGGCCCAGTCTTAACGGGCACGCTGATTTTACGCCTGCTTTTCAACGGCCAGGAGGGCCTCAAAGGCGGCCACGTCTTCGGGGGTGTCGATTCCGATGTTGGCTTTTGTGGCGATGCCGACGGCTATAGTGAAACCGTTTTCGAGTGCGCGGAGTTGTTCCAGTCTTTCGATTTGTTCCAGGCGTCCTGGGGCTAGGCTTCTGAACTGGTTTAAAAAATCGGCGCTATAAGCGTAGAGGCCGAGATGCCAGAGGGCATTATTTTTTTTCAACCAGACGGCGTCCACATAGCCCTTGTGTTCCCGCGCGAAAGGTATGGGGGAGCGGGAAAAATACAGCGCCCGGCCTTTTTCATCGAGAACGACCTTAACCTTGTTGTAATCGTTAAAATCTTCCTCCCGGCGAAAGGGCACGGCCAGGGTGGCCATATCGGCATGACCGCGGATGAGCCCGGCCAGGGTCTCTATCTGGTCTTTTGTCACCATTGGCTCGTCGGCCTGAACATTGATGATGAAATCGGCTCCGATCCTGTCGTTGGCTTCGGCGATACGGTCGGTACCGCTGGGGTGTTCCTGGGAGGTCAAAATCGATTCGTAGCCCTGAGCGGTCAGGAGGTCGTCTAAAACCGGATCGTCTACGGCAAAATAAAGCGGCAGGAGCGGGGCTTGCGCGGCGATGCGCTCGGCGGTCCACAGAAGGAGCGGTTTCCCTTTGATTTCGTAAAGCAGCTTGCGGGGGAAACGCATGGAGGCCAGCCGGGCTGGTACCACAATGGCAATCTCAGGCATAAGATTAGAATTTTCTCAATGGCGACGGAATGAGGATGGGGAACGAATTAAAACTGGCAAAAGAATCAATTCACTACTTTATACATTAATAAGGAAAAGCAAACGCAAAAGGAGCGACTGCAATGGAGAAAAAAGAGGAGGTTAATTTGCACATATTTGTGCCGACGGAACATGTGGAAGCGGTACAGGAAGCGCTCCACGAGGCCGGGGCTGGCGTGGTGGGCAATTACGATCATTGCATGTCGGTGGTAGATACCCGCGGTTCGTGGAGGCCGCTGGAGGGGGCCGATCCGCATACGGGAACGGTGGGTCAAATTTTTCACGGCGAGGAGTGCCGTATCGAGGTTCGTTGTCCGAGGGAAAACGTGCCCGCAGCATTGGAGCGGATTCATAGCGCCCATCCCTACGAGGAACCGCTGATCAATGTAATTCCTCTTTTGAATCACCTCTATAAGGTTTCCAAAACGGAATGAACTTCACTCTGCTAATAAAATGCTTTTGTTCTGGATTATAGTTTTCAGTCTCGCCGGGACGGTGGGGACGATTGTCGGGGGTTCCCTTATTTTGATGTGCTCGCGCCAGGCGAGGGATAAATTCCTCTCCGCCATGGTGAGCTATGCGGCGGGCACACTTTTGTCGGTGTCCCTATTGAGGCTATTGCCAGAGGCGCTGGAATTGGAAAAGCCGTTTCCCGTCATGGGCACGGTCTTAACCGGAGTGGTTCTGTTCTTCCTGCTGGAGAAACTGCTCCTCTGGCGGCATTGCCATGAGCACGATTGCGAGGTGCACAGCGCGGGTGGACCATTGATCATCATCGGCGATTCCGTACATAATTTCGTGGATGGGATACTCATCGCGGCGGCCTTCCTGACTGACTTCTCGCTGGGAGTCACGACTGCCATTGCCATCATAATCCACGAGGTGCCCCAGGAAGTGGGCGACTTTTCCATCCTGCTCGATCACGGTTATAAAAAAGCCAAGGCCATGGGCCTGAATATTCTATCCAGTCTCACCACGGTCATCGGGGCGCTTCTCGGTTATTTTGCCCTCGATTACCTGCGACCGGCGATCCCGTATGTATTGGCCCTTTCTGCGGCCAGTTTCCTCTACATTGCCACCGTCGATTTGATCGCCAATATGCACCGCCAAGGCAGGCACCAGGCACCTTGGACGCAGGTAGCTCTTTTCCTCGCCGGTATCGCCACCATCCTGCTGGCCACGGGGCTCCATCATTAATCTGGAGCCGTCTCAATGCTGCTCGCAATGGGGTTTGGTGCCCATTCTTTATCGATTTACAAGATTTCGAAATGAGGTTTGAGCACTTTCTCAGTATCTCTTTCCCAATTCTGCCTCAACTGTCTTGTAGGAGTATCTATGAGCAATCCCCATCGCAACGAGCGCAAAAATCACATCAAGATAATGCACGAAACCCAATATGCCATAACCGTAGGTCCGTATGTCGATTCCTTTCAGTGCTTCCGAATAAGATCCGTATATTAGAGATAGTTCATGAAATACAATAAACATGTTTCCCAGTAGGATGGAGAAGAACGTAATTGTAGCCGCTGCTGTACCATACTTTCGACTTCGCCCTCGTCCTGCGATCCACATTGAATAGCCTATTGTAGCTCCAACACCAATGGCGTACAAGCTGCTTAACCAACCGCTTGTGACTGCGATCCAAAACCATGCTGAAGAACTTACTAGACCCATGACAATTCCGGCAATAATTGCCAGTTTGAAACTTTGTCTTTTTTCCGCTTTCCTAACAGCTTCAAGGTGTCTCTCAGCGCGCATTTCAAGCAACCTTGCATGAACGCTTGGGTCCTTGATAGTCTTTTTGGTCAATTTGCCCATTTTTTTATTTGGACGGCAAAACGCCGCGATAATTAGGTAGGTTAACCTTAGGATCGCGTTTATCAAGAATATTAGTAATTTTTTGGCGAGCAACAGAAATTAAAGGTTTTCCTGAAGACGAGCAAATGATCTGCGTAGTTTTCCCTCCGAATTGAAAAATTTATGAGGCCTGTAAATCTGAGTAGGGTCTAGTTAGTTGGGTTGGCGCATCTTTTTTTATTTACAAGCCAAATCCCAGTGCGGGATACATCAGGAGGATCATATTTTTAAATAGAGCAGGTATAGTGTAAATGCGGTTACGCCGAGGGCTGTCAGCCAGAGGAATATTTCCACTCGGCCGAATAGGGTGAGGAGGAAGAGGAGGTGGATGAAGTCGCGGTTGGCCATCTTTTCGGCCAGGTTCGGTTTCGGGTTTTCGGACACATCGCGTGTAGTGGTCGATTTGCTGGCGGTGACGAGGGCGTTGAGCATGAAAAAGGAGAGCAGGCTTCCGATGGCGGCGATTATGCCCAAATAGGTGTAGAGTTCCCGATCCATCGTTTTGGCCAACCCCAAACCGATGGCCAGGAAGAGGAAAAAATGGACGATGTTGTCGCAATAGATGTCGAGTTTGGCCCCGAGCTTCGATTCCATGAATTTGAGCCGGGCCAGTTCACCATCGACACCATCCACCCAGGTTGAAAACACCAGCAAGGCACCGCCCATGACGCACGGCCAATAGCCTCCTTTGAAAAACAGCCAAGCCGCTACCAGGCCGAGGAAAAAGCTGAAGAGTGTAACCTGGTTGGGCGTGAGGGCGGTATCGATGACCAACCGGGTGAGCCGGGTGGAGACGGTTCGGGAGAGCCAGCGGGTGACCAGGCTGTCGTTGCCCAAGCCGCCGCCTGCGCGCAGCAGCCGGTTGTGCTGAAGACGGAAATCTTCCTCCCGGTCAATACGATTTTCCGGATTCCCCGACAGGATTTCCACCGTTTCCGGGCCGTCTTTCCGGCACAGTGTGTGGATTGCTGCAGCGACTTCGTTTTTGTCGTGTAACGCTCGTCCATCCAAAACGATAATTCGCTCGGCCAGTTGCGACGCCTGGGCGGACTGAAAATTTTCCGCAATCAATTCCCATTTTATTTGCAGGCGCGAAACGGCGCGCAATTTTTTGCCCAAACCTTCCACTGCTCCGGGATGGTCGCCCAGGTAAACCAATACCTTCTCCACACCGATTTGCTGCAGAATGAGAAGGTTCCTCAGTAAAAAGGGAACCCCCGCCACGCATCGCCAATGCCATTGGACAAAATCGCCGGATTGGTCCGGAGCGGATAAATCGAGAATGGCCAGAGGAACTTGGCGGGAGGTGGAAGATTCGAGCATGGACCAATCGAGTTTATGGAAAAAACCGAAGAAGGGCGCGTAGATTCTTAACAGTGGTTATTGACACGGCAGATGGAGGGTTTAATACAACTTTAAAGATTCTTAACAAATGAATTCAACCTTGGGACTTCCTCTGGCGTGGTGTTTGAAAAAACTGGCGGTGGAAAAATAACAGCATTGTGAGCAAAATTAAAATCGCCATTGTCGGGGTTGGCAACTGTGTCAGCTCTCTCATTCAAGGCATCCATTTTTATACGGATGACAACCTGGAAACCGCGGTGGGGCTGATGCACACGGAAATCGGTCCCTACAAACCGGCCGACATCGAAGTAGTGGCAGCCTTCGACATCGACAAACGCAAAGTGGGCCGGGATGTGAACGATGCCATTTTCGCGAAACCCAATTGCACCCAGGTATTTTGCGACAATCTTCCGCCCTCGGGTGTGATCGTTAAAATGGGTAAAGTGCTCGATGGATTTGCCGAGCATATGGAAAATTTCCGTGACAATCTCACTTTTGTCAAAGCGGAGGCGGAGGAGCCGAGCATGGAGGATGTGGTCGCGGCGATCAAGGAATCGGGAGCGGAAATCCTTTGTAATTACCTGCCCGTAGGCTCCGAGGAGGCAACCCGTTTTTATGCCGAATGCGCGCTCGAAGCGGAGGTCGCCTTCGTCAACAATATCCCGGTCTTTATCGCCAGCGATCCGGCCTGGGCCAAACGTTTCGAGGAGAAAAACCTGCCCATCATCGGTGACGACATCAAGGCTCAGTTGGGGGCCACAATTGTCCATCGCACCCTGACCGATCTTTTTAATAAGCGAGGGGTCGAACTGGAACGCACTTACCAGTTGAACACGGGTGGGAACACGGATTTTCTCAATATGCTGAGCCGCAGTCGCCTGGCCTCGAAAAAGATTTCCAAGACCGAGTCGGTGCAATCGGTTACGGCCAGCCGTATGGATGAGGACGACATCCACATCGGTCCGAGCGATCATGTGCCTTGGCAAAAAGATAACAAGGTTTGCTTCCTGCGTATGGAGGGGCTGCTTTTCGGTAATGTGCCCATGAATCTCGAATTACGACTTTCTGTGGAGGACTCCCCCAACTCCGCCGGTGTGGCCATCGATGCCATTCGCTGCGCGCGGCTGGCCCTGGACCGGGGCAAAGGAGGCATCCTCTATGCCCCCGCCGCCTATTTTTGCAAACATCCCCC
>JAJFLT010000227.1 GCA_021772555.1 Opitutales bacterium
CCGAATACTTATTTCAACAACACCAAAAGCTACATCGGCCACGCTATGGGGGCCGCTGGGGCTCTCGAACTGGCAGGCAACCTTCCGGCTTTTGAAGACTTGACAGTGCACCCGACGATTAACATCGATGAGCTTGATCAAGATTGCCACCTGCCCAATTTGGTGATTAACAAGCTTTTGAAGGTCGACAAAGTCGATTGCATCCTCAATAACTCATTCGGTATGTTGGGGATTAACTCCTGCCTTGTTATAAAAAGATTTACAGAATAGAGATTACTCTTTAATAACTGCCCACTTATGACAAATGAAGACGCCCATAGGCTCGTTTTGGAAATTATCGCGGAAATAGCCCCCGATGAGGACCTCGGCGACGTCAAGCCGGAGATCAACCTGCGCGACCAGTTAGATCTCGATTCGATGGACTTTTTGGATATTGTCATGGAATTGCGGAAAAAATACGGCATCGAAGTGCCTGAGGAGGACTATCCTCACCTCGCCTCCCTCCAGAGCAGCGCCGAATACCTGATTCCAAAATTCAAATCGGTGAGCGCCTGAACGGCCCCGGCCGGGCCAACCCGGGGGCCTTTTATTTTTCCCTTTGGAAATTTCCGCCAACTCCCATTTCGAAACCGTCATCATCGGCGCCGGCATGTCCGGATTGGCGGCCGGCATCCGTCTGGCCATGTTCGGGCGCGATGTATTGATCCTGGAGCGCCACAACGCCACGGGAGGTCTGAACAGCTTTTACAGCTTTGATGGCCGGAAATTCGATGTTGGGCTGCACGCTGTGACCAATTATGTGGACATGGGTGTAAAAGGGACCCCGTTAGGAAAGCTCTTTCGGCAATTGCGCATCAGGCGTGAGGATTTCGGCCTCTGCCCGCAATTTGGTTCCCGGGTGGCCTTTCCCGGCATCGACCTGCGGTTTACCAATGACTTTGAAGTACTACAAGCCGAAGTCGCGCAGAAGTTTCCGGGTCAAATCGACAATTTCCGGCGTCTGGTGCGGGAGATTGAAAGCCACGACGCCTTTCAGTTGGAAGGTAAGGAAATTTCTGCCCGGGCCGTGGTTTCCAGCTACATCACCGATCCCTTGCTGGCGGACATGCTGTTTTGCCCGCTCATGTATTATGGGAGCGCCAGTGAAATGGATATGGATTTCGGCCAATTCGCCATCATGTTCAACTCGATTTATCGGGAAGGCTTTGCCCGGCCTTTGGATGGAGTTCGGCGGATTATCCGCGTCATGCTGGCGCGCTACCGGGCGTTGGGCGGAAAACGTAAAATGAAATGCGGAGTGCGCCGGATTCTCGGTTCCAAAGAACGGGCTCGCGAGCTAGTGCTCGATAGTGGTGAGGTTATTACGGCCGATCATGTGCTTTCCTCCATTGGGAGTGTCGAAACCGAAAGACTTTGTAAGGATCTTCCCGCGGAACCGGACCAGGCCAAGCTCGGTCAATTATCCTTCGTTGAGACCATCAATATTCTCAACTGGCAGCCCAAGGAATGGGGATGGGAGGACACCATTATTTTTTTCAACGACCATGAACGCTTCATCTACGCCCGACCCCGAGATCTCGTGGACCCTCGCAGCGGCGTCATTTGTTTCCCCAACAACTATCAATACGGTGAGGGAAATCAATTGCCCGAAGGAGTATTCAGGGTGACCTGCATGGCTGATTACGAGGGATGGTCAACCCTCCCCGAAGAGAGCTACCGGGAAGCAAAAAAATACTGGCACGAGCGAATGGCACAAAAAGCCATGGAATTTATGCAACCGGTTTCTCAGGAAACCCTCGATGCCAGCACGCTCTACCGGGATATGTTCACCCCGCGCACGATCAAAAAATACACCGGGCACTTGGGAGGCGCCGTTTATGGATCACCCCAAAAGGTGAAAAATGGACGGACCCGTCTGGAAAATGTCTATCTATGCGGGACCGACCAAGGATTTCTGGGAATCATCGGGGCCATGTTGAGCGGCATTTCGATGGCCAATTACCACATTTTGAGAAAAACTTGATGCGGGAAATGGTGAAAGGACAGGATATACTATCCTGCATCCTGCATTAGTGAAACACTATATACAAAGTTTGCAGCAATATGTAAGTTAGTATGGCTATGATAACCCATAACATCGGCACAGGTTTCGGTGTTTCATCGGGTTCTTTTTCCATCGAGAATTTTTCTCTCTTACTGTTGCCGTCGATTGGTTCTAATTTTAATCAAACGAATTGCCTGCCGATACAATTGCTGTAATGTTAAAAGCCCTTCAACATTTTTGTGTAGAATACCGTGTTATAAGATACACCCTGCGCCAACTATGATCATGGCCAGAATTTTTCAGGCATCCTCCGGCCAGACAACCACCGAGTTGGCCACCGATACCGAAACACAGATTTCTCCGCCTTGGCATGTGGTCGTTCTCAACGACCCGGTGAATTTAATGTCGTATGTCGTAGTGGTGCTGCGCAAAGTCTTCGGTTTCGATCATGAAAAAGCCCGTAAGCATATGATGGAGGTTCATCAATTGGGCCGTTCGCGGGTGTGGACGGGCGAGCGGGAGCAAGCGGAAGCCTACACCCATACCTTGCACCAGTGGCAGCTCAATGCCATTCTTGAACATGATGATTAAAATAGATCTTTGCCTGGAGCCATCCTTGACCCACGCAATGACCGATTTGGTGCAGAGCGTCCGCCACGATTTGGGAAAAAATCTGGTTATCGATCCCGCATTGCCCGAGGATGATCCCGATTTGCTGGAGGCCTGGACAAGCGAATTGATCGAAACCCTGCGCGAAGACTGTGATTTTTTGCTGGAAACCCTGCAAAGGGAAGATTTTGGCGCAGGGGAGTTGCTATTGGAGGAAACCGTCGCCGAAGGGCTTATCCGGGCGTGTTCGGCCATACGCCTGAAAATACGTGGAACCGCCCTGAGGGAAATTAATGATGAATCTTTGGAAGAGGGCGCCCTCAATCCCGCCGATCTTTCCTTCGACCAGCAGCGCAGTTACCTCTGCTACCTGTTTTTGGCGGGATTGCAAAGCGAAATATTGGTCGCGCTCGATCCATCCTGTGAAGATCTGTAGTCCGCGATCAACCCTGATTTGAGGGCATTGAAGGACGGAAAAACGTTAAAAAATCCCTCTGCAATTGACGCCATCGCCTAATTCTGTAATCATCTCCTTTATCCTGCTGTGTGCGGGGGTTAGAATAGCGCTCTTATCCTGATTCTGAACAATAGGGAGCTTGACCTGAGAGGGTGGCTGTCACGCCGTCAACCGGAAGGCAAAAATCCTCCAGAAAGCACCCACTTTTACCAACTAGTGGTAAAAGAGCTTTTTAATTCCCCGGCACAAGTGGGTCTTTTTTACATCTCGGAAAATTTAATAGCCGATTAATTGGAGTCCCCAATTGCGGGCTTCACGGATGACCTTTTCTTTTTCCAGGATGAGGGTGCCGCCCGCTTCCAGGCAGGCAATCTTGATGCCGGCCTCCCGCATTACCTCCAGCGTTTGCATTCCGAACACCGGCACATCGAAACGGTAATCTTGTTCCGGTTTGCTCGATTTGACGAAAATCATTTGGTCCGTTTCAAAGCCACCTGCCCGGCGGAGCATGGCATCGGTGCCTTCGAATGCCTCCACCGCGATTACGGTGCCTTTTCGTACGACCACACCTTGTCCGATATGAAGCTTGGCCGAACCTCGGGCCATCTTTATGCCGTGTTCAATATCCGGCGCTTTGACTGAGGTTTTCCCGCCCGTCATGACGCCCTCATCGGCCAGTTCATGATCGAGAAAGGATCGCGCATCCAACATCTGCACACCCAGTTTTTCAATCTCATTGGAAACGGCGCCAAAAATAGTTTCCGCGTTTTTTTCTCTGAGTCCGGCCAGCAGCAAGACGGCCTTGGTGTCCGGGTGTAAACCCTTGAAGAGACGCCGGGGGGTCACCTGGCCGACCATCATGGCATAGCCGGCATCAAATTTCTTAATCGCCGCCAGCATATGGCCCAATTGCCCAACTTTGATGACCACTGATTCGTCCTCTGAAAAGGATTCAATAACATCCGGCCTGGTTTCTCCTGCAAATGCTATCAAGCGCACCGGCAGATTGTGCCTGCGGATGGACTCCAAGGTAAGTTTGGGGTAAATCTCCTTACCCGCGATCACTGCAATGGGCCGCGATGGATCAAAGGATTTTGGCAAAAACCGCGAATAGGTCATATAAAAGTATTCTCAAATATTTTGAGCGTCCTGGCACCTGAACACTGAAACCTGATACCTGTTTTCAGCATCCCGCTTCAGTTCGTTACGATGTTAAGAATTTTACCCGGCACGTAGATAATTTTCTTCACCTCTTTCCCTTCCAGATGATTGGTGACCTTCTGGTGGTCTTTAGCCGCTTCAAGGGCTTCATCCTGGCTCAGTCCTTTGTTCACGGTGGCATCTCCGCGGTATTTGCCATTGACCTGGAAGACCAGTTTAACTTTTGCAGTGGCGATTTTTTTCGGGTCATACTCCGGCCAGGAATGATTTGTGACCGGTGAAGCACATCCCATTCGAGCCCAGATTTCTTCCGCTATGTGCGGGGCGAACGGGGCCAGCAATGTGAGAAAGGTTTTCCCCGTTTGCCTGCTGAACCGCTCCTCTTTTTGCAAATGGTTGGAGAAAATCATCATTTGTGAAATTGCCGTATTGAAGCGCAGGTTTTCAATGTCCTCGGTTACTTTTTTAATCGTTTCATGGAGCAGTCTTTCCGTGGCCGGAGAGTCACTAGGCGAGTCCGCAATATGATCCGAAATGGCGCCCTCGCGATCGATATAGATTCGCCAGACCCGCTTCAAAAAACGAGAGACTCCCTCGATGCCGCGGACATTCCACGGTTTCATGTCCTGCAGCGGCCCCATGAACATTTCGTATAGCCGCAGGGAGTCCGCACCGTATTGATTGATGGATTCCTCGGGGTTGACGACGTTGCCCCGGCTTTTGGACATTTTTTCGCCGTCTTCTCCCATAATGAGGCCTTGGTGAAACAGCTTTTTATAGGGCTCGGGGTCGGACACCACGCCGATGTCGCTCAAAAAGTAGTGCCAAAACCGGGCGTAAAGCAAGTGCAGGACCGCGTGTTCGGCCCCGCCGATATAAATGTCTGGCGTTTTCCAGTATTTTTCGATCTTCGGATCAATGAGTAATTCTTCATTGCCCGGATCGAGGTAGCGCAGGTGATACCAGCAGGAGCCTGCCCACTGTGGCATGGTGTTGGTTTCCCGCCGGGCCGGGACCCAATTGTCCCCCTCTGGTTTTTTCATTCCAGCAGGCTTTGTTTCACCTGAATCGATATCGAACCACACCTCCACCCATTCTTTGATATTGGCCAGCGGGCTTTCGCCGGTGCCGGAGGGTTGATAATTATCCGTTTCCGGCAATTCCAAAGGCAATTGGTTGGCCGGCAGGGGCAGGGCGAAATAAGTGACCCCGTCGCTATGGTAAGTAACCGGTTCCCTGGGCAAAAAGCCCGCCACCCCGCCATTCTTCAAATTGACCGCACGGTGGTAGGACTCCTCCTCGACCCAGACGATGGGAAAAGGCTCCCCCCAATACCGCTGGCGGGAAAAGAGCCAATCGCGCAATTTGTAGTTGATGGCCGCCTTACCCCGATTCGATTTTTCCAGGTCTTCGGTAATTTGCCGAAGGCCGATTTTTGAATCGAGTCCCGTGTAGGCACCCGAATTGACCATCTTTCCATGACCGGTGTAGAGCGGTTCGTCTGCGGTTTCCTCCCCGGGTTTTTCGATTACCTCCTCAATCG
>JAJFLT010000228.1 GCA_021772555.1 Opitutales bacterium
AAGGCGACGAGCACATTGCGCCCTAAAGCCAATTCGCCCGCGTCGGTGGCCGCACCGTCCGCGATGACCTGTCCTTTGGTCACTTTGTCTCCCTTGCCAACGATGGGCTTCTGGTTAAAGCATGTGCCCGCATTGGATCGCATAAACTTGCGTAGCTCGTAAAAATAGACACCGTTTTTGGCGTCGGTCTTGGGATTGCGGTCAAACCGCAGGGGAAGCTCCCCGTCTCTGGAAATGACAATGCGTTGCGAGTCAACACGCGCCACTATACCGTCCTCTTCAGTTTTCAAAACGGTCTTGGAGTCGGCTGCCACCCGGCCTTCAATGCCGGTGCCAACGAATGGGGATTCCGTCCTCAACAAAGGTACCCCCTGGCGCATCATGTTGGAGCCCATGAGGGCGCGATTGGCGTCATCGTGCTCCAGAAAAGGGATCAGGCCTGCGGCCACGGAGATGATCTGCTTGGGAGACACATCCATGTAATTGACTTTGGCAGGCTCTACCTCGAGAAAGTTGTCTCCTTTGCGCACCGTGACGGGTCCTTTGAGGGAGCCGTTCTTGGCGATTTCCGAATTAGCCTGGGCAATAATAAGGCCCTCTTCCTGATCGGCATTGAGGTAGGACACCTCGTCGGTGGCATTGCCGTCTGCAATCGTCCGGTAAGGGGTTTCGATGAAACCGAACTCGTTGATGTGGGAATAAATGGCCAGGGAGTTGATCAGACCGATGTTGGGACCTTCGGGGGTTTCGATCGGGCATATACGTCCGTAATGGGAGGGGTGGACGTCGCGCACTTCAAACCCGGCCCGTTCCCGGTTGAGCCCTCCGGGCCCCAGAGCGGAGAGCCGCCGTTTGTGGGTAAGTTCCGCCAGGGGATTGATTTGATCCATGAACTGGCTGAGCTGACTACGGGCAAAGAAATCCCGGATGACGGTGCTGAGCGCCTTGGGGTTGATGAGTTTTTGCGGTGTTATGCTGTCCACGCTCTGATCATAAAGGGTCATCCTCTCTTTTACCAGGCGTTCGGTGCGGGCCAGGCCGATGCGGCACTGGTTCATGAGCAACTCACCCACGGTGCGAACCCGCCGGCTGCCGAGGTGGTCAATGTCGTCCACTATGCCGTCTCCGCGTTTCAGGCGAACCAGGTACTTCGTCGCCGCGACAATGTCTTCGGTCTTCAGGGTGCGGAAATTAAGGTCTATGTCCAAACCCAGTTTCTGGTTGATCTTATAGCGGCCCACGCGGCCGAGATCATAGCGTTTGGCATCCTGGAAAAGGCGTTTGAGGAGGGCACGGGCGTTGGCCACGGTGGGCGGCTCACCAGGGCGCAACCGTTTGTAAATTTCTTTGAGCGCTTCCTCTTCGTTGCGGGTTGGGTCTTTCTTCAGGCATCGAATAATGGCCCCATCGTCAATCTCCGTATCGATCACCCGGACTTTGGCAATTCCCGCATCGTCGATGGCCCGGACAATGGTTTTGGTCAACGGCTCGAAGGAGCGCGCCAGGACGACCCCGCGCTCGGCGTCGACGAGGTCTTCCACCAACACCACCCGGCTCACGTTACCGAGTTCCAGAACCGATTTAACATCAACTTCCTCAATATTGTAGAAAAGGTTGAGGATATCGAAATCGGAGCTGTAGCCCATGGACCGGAGCAATGTGGTAATGAGGAACTTGCGCCGCCGCCGGCGGCGGTCCAGGTAGACGTAGAGGAGGTCGTTCTGATCGAACTGCACTTCCAGCCAGGTCCCTCGATCCGGGATGATGCGGAAGGCGAAAAGTATCTTACCGCTGGTGTGGGTGGTCTCCTCGAAGCAAATACCGGGAGAGCGGTGCAACTGGCTCACGACAACGCGCTCGGCCCCATTTATGATAAAGGAGCCGCGCTCGGTCACCATGGGCATTTCACCCATATAAATTTCTTCATCCTTGATCGCTTCCTCCTCCTTCAGCCGCAGTTTGACGTAGAGGGAAATGGAATAGGTAACGCCTTCCCGCAGACACTCCATCTCCGTCAATTTCGGTCCCGCGACGGAATAGCTGAGGTAATCGAGTGAAGCCCTGCCATCGTAACTTTCGATGGGAAAGACCTCGCTGAAAACCGCCTGCAAGCCAACCTGCCGGCGCCCGCTCGGCGTCGCACCGGGTTGCAGAAATTCCTTAAAGGAATCGATCTGGTTCTGAATCAAGTTGGGAGGTGCGATTACCTCTTCCAGTTTCCCGAAGTTTTTGCGTAAGGACATCTTCTTCACAGTAGGATTGGGATTACGAATACGAATTAATTAAGTAAGTCAGAAAGCGGCTAATTTGCCCGGCCATGGGCCTGGATCGAGTAAAACTCGTACAAGACGCAGCCGAGGGCCAACACCATAAACGGCGTTTGGCCCCGGATGGGGTCTGCAATTGCAATGGATAGCAAAGGATTAAGGAGACAATGATTATTTTACCTCAACCTCGGCCCCGACACCTTCGAGCTTGCCTTTGATCTCCTCGGCTTCCTCCTTAGTGACGGCTTCCTTGACCGCTTTGGGGGCGCTTTCGACCAATTCTTTGGCTTCGCGCAAACCGAGTCCGGTGATGGCGCGGACCTCTTTAATGGCGGCGATTTTATTTCCGCCGAAGTTTTTCAGGATGACATCGAATTCCGTTTGTTCCTCGGCTGCGGCAGCTTGCTCGCCTCCACCGGGAGCAGCCGCTACGGCAGCCACTGGAGCAGCGGCGCTGACGCCCCACTTTTCCTCCAGATCTTTAACGAGAGCAGCGGCTTCCAGCACGGACTGGTTGCTCAGCCATTCGATGACTTGTTCTTTTGTGATATCGGACATTACTACCTCCTTAACCGGTTAGCGCCATTCTCCATCTGGATCCGGCATTTAAGGGATCTGCTCCCCTAACCGATTTTATAGTTGGTTGGTTGATTGATGGTTTATTTAGATTTCGATCGATGGTTCGATTAAATTAAGCGGCGGCGGACTCGGCCAATTGGTCGGAGCGCGCCTTGAGGATATTGAGAACACCCTGGGGAATGGCTTGCACGACGGTGGCAATCTGCCGGGCCGGTGTATTGAGCAGGCCGAGCAACTGGGCCTGGATGATGGGCAGGGGCGGAAGTTTAGCCAGTTCCCCAACATCCTCCGCCAACAGCAATTTATTGTCCAGCAGCCCGCATTTTATCTCTACCTTCTTCTTTTCCTTGATGAAGGCACCCAATGCCTTGGCCACTCCGGGCGCGTTCTCGCCCCCCACGACTATGGCCGTGGGACCGTTTAAATGCTCATCCAGCCCGGGGAGTTCCCGCTCTTTGGCGACAACCCGCAACATGCTGTTTTTGATTACATGAAACTCCGCATCGTGCTCCGATAGGGCGCTCCGCAACTCCGCCGTTTCGGCCACCGTAATGTAATTATAGTCGGCCAGAAAAACATAGCCGGATTTGTCCAGATGCTCTCCGATCTCGTCGACGAGGTATTTTTTTTCCGCTCTCATAACAGGGGTGGGTGGATAAAATTTCTACTGGTTACTTTTTTACAAATTAAAAATCGGAATAAAGGGCGCCATCCAGCTTGATGCCGGGGCTCATGGTCGAGGAAACGGTCATATTCTTGATATAACGGCCCTTCATGGTATCCGGGCGGCCCTGTCCAATATTTTCAATGACCGCCTTGATGTTTTCCGTAAGTTGTTCGGTGGTAAAGGATCTTTTGCCGACCAACAATCCGATGTTGGCTGTGCGGTCCATTTTGTAGGAAACCCGTCCACCCAATTTGATCTCCTTGATGGCTGAATCGACATCATCGGTCACGGTGCCGGTTTTAGGGTTCGGCATGAGCCCACGCGGTCCCAAAATTCGCGCCACTTTGCGAACCTCTTTCATCGCCGCAGGTGTGGCCACGGCGACATCGAATCCTACCCATCCGTCCTGAACTTTTTTGATCAGCTCATCCATACCGGCCTCATCCGCTCCGGCTGCCAGGGCTTCCTCCGGTTTTTCTGTGAATGCCACTACATAAACCTTTTTGCCGCTTCCACAGGGTAGGTTGACGACCCCACGCACCATCTGGTTGCTCTGCCGCGGGTCCACTCCCAGACGCACGGAAAGCTCCACCGACTCATCGAACTTGGAGGTGGACATTTGAGCGAGTAGATTGAGGGCTTCCTCGAGGGGATAGGCCTGGCTCAACTCGGTTACCTCCCGGGAGGAACGGTATCGTTTGGAATGTTTAATCATGGCGGCGGACAGATAATAGGGTATGTAAAATTTTTCTGTGGATGCTCGAAGCTTGCTTTAGTCGATCACATCGACTCCCATGCTTCGGGCGGTCCCGGCGATGATACGCACGGCGGCTTCCTCGCTATTGCTATTGAGGTCCTTCTTCTTGAGCTCGGCGATTTCGGCGCATTGCTTGCGGGTGACTTTGCCCACCTTTTCGCGGTTGGGTATGCCGGAGCCTTTGGCGATGCCGGCCGCTTTTTTGAGTAGAACGGCTGCCGGGGGTGATTTGAGGATGAATGAAAAGGTGCGGTCATGGTAAACGGTGATGACCACGGGCAAGATCATTCCCGCCTGATCCTTGGTGCGGGCATTGAATTCCTTGCAGAAGCCCATGATGTTAACACCGTGCGCGCCTAAGGCTGGTCCCACAGGCGGGGCCGGGTTTGCTGCGCCGGCGGCCAGTTGCAGGCGGATGGTTCCGGTTATTTTCTTTTTTGCCATGCCAGAGTCAAAAAGGGTTCAAGTTTAAATTCTTATTCCAAAAATCAATTTTTAAAAAGCGTTTCTGTGGGATTAACTTTCTTCCGCTCTTTCCACTTCCCAGTATTCCAGAACAACCGGGGTAAAACGACCGAATATAGATACCGAAACCTTCAGTTTGCCGCGATCGGGGTCGATTTCCTCGATAATTCCATTCAGGTTGAGGAAAGGTCCGTTGGTTATTTTTACTTCCTCTCCAACTTCGTACTGGACCTTGGGCACTTCCTTGCCTTCGGCATCCTGCACCTGGGAGAGGATGCTGTTGATCTCCGATTCCTTCAGGGGCATGGGCCGGGTACCGCCCAAAAACCCGATCACTCCATCGGCATCCTTGACGAAATACCAGGGCCTTTCGTTGATCTGGCCATTCTCATCGTAAAGACACATATGGATAAAAACGTAGCCTGGATAAAATTTGCGGACTTTTTGGTACTTCTTGCCGCTTTTAACCTCCGTCACCGTCTCCGTCGGCATGAGGACTTCCGCAATGTACTCGTCCATCTCCTCACTCGCCATGTAGCGGTCCAGGTAGCGTTTGACGGCCCCCTCCTTGTTGGAGAGGGTCTGCACCGCATACCAGCGGGCGTTTGAAATAGAAGATACGTTTTCCTGGGTCATCTTGGAGGCTCCTACCCCCGCCGCGGCCAGGGTAAAAGTTTTTTCAAAGAAAGAATCTAACTGTCGGGGCGAACCAATTTGGTAAGGAAGGTTACTACATTATAAACGGAGAAGTCGGACAGAGTGATAAAACCGCCCAAAAGTAAAATCGCCACCATGACGACAAAGGTCGAGGAACGCAGTTCGGGCACGGTGGGCCAAGAAGCTTTTTTAAGCTCCGTAACCGTTTCACCGGCGAAGATGCGAATTTTTCGAAATGGATTGGCCATGAGCGAGGATTGGCTGTGGTCGATTGTGTGCTGGTGAATCGGGCTGGTCTCTGGCAGGGCAGGAGGGACTCGAACCCCCAACCCTCGGTTTTGGAGACCGATGCTCTCCCGATTGAGCTACTGCCCTGCAGTGGCGGCGGGATTCAATGCCGTAAATAAAATCGTACTTTGTCCTTCCATTCAGGTTAAGGATAAAAAAAATGAGATGGGCCGGGCTTCTGGAAAAAAGAATCTCCGGCTCAATTCGATGACATCAACGTTGATTACTCAATAATTTCCGTTATGCGTCCGGCGCCGATGGTGCGGCCCCCCTCACGTATGGCAAAGCGCTGTCCGCTTTCCATGGCGATGGGTTTACCCAACTCCAAACTTACACCGAGGTTGTCTCCCGGCATAACCATTTCCACCCCGTCCGGAAGATTGACGACACCCGTCACATCGGTCGTGCGGAAATAAAATTGGGGCCGATAGCCGTTGAAAAATGGTGTGTGGCGACCGCCCTCATCCTTGTTCAAGACATAGACTTCAGCCTTCGCCTTGGTGTGCGGCGTTATCGTTCCGGGTTTGGCGATGACATGCCCGCGCTCCACCTGGTCCTTCTGAATACCGCGCATGAGGATTCCTACATTGTCCCCCGCACGTCCCTCTTCAAGGATTTTGCGAAACATTTCCACCCCGGTGCAAATGGTCTTCTGGGTATCGGTCAAGCCAACGATTTCCACTGGCTCGCCCACCTTCACTACGCCGCGCTCGACACGGCCGGTGGCCACGGTGCCCCGCCCGGTGATTGAAAATACGTCCTCGACCGACATGAGAAAGGGTTTGTCCACCTCCCGCATCGGTTCCGGTATATCGGCGTCGATAGCATCCAACAATTGCTGGATGGATTCCGCCCCACCGGGTTTCCCCTCCATAGCGGCCAGGGAAGAACCGCGGATAACGGAGATATTGTCACCGTCAAATTCGTATTTGTTAAGCAGGTCGCGCACTTCCATTTCGACCAGCTCCAGCAGTTCTTCATCGTCGAGCAAGTCCACCTTGTTAAGGTATACGACGATATTGGGAACATTAACCTGGCGGGCCAGCAGGATGTGCTCGCGGGTCTGCGGCATGGGCCCGTCGGCAGCGCTCACCACGAGCACAGCGCCATCCATCTGAGCCGCTCCCGTGATCATGTTTTTAATGAAATCGGCATGGCCCGGGCAGTCCACATGGGCATAGTGCCGGTTTTCCGTTTCGTACTCAACGTGGGCCACCGCGATGGTGACGATTTTGGAGGCATCGCGCACGGTGCCGCCCTTTGCGATATCCGCATAGGATTTGAACTCGGCCAAACCTTTATCCGACTGCACTTTGAGAATTGCCGAAGTGAGGGTGGTTTTGCCGTGGTCAACATGCCCAATGGTACCTACGTTAACGTGCGGTTTAGTTCTCTGAAACGTTTCTTTAGCCATGGATTTATCAAGTCAGGTTGGTTTTTCGCAAGAAATCGGGTGTAAAAACACTTAACTTATAATTTGGAAATGATTTAATTTGTTTTGGTTATTGAGAGGTGGAGCCCTCGAGCGGATTTGAACCGCCGACCTCGTCCTTACCAAGGACGCGCTCTGCCAACTGAGCTACAAGGGCACAAAATTGAAC
>JAJFLT010000229.1 GCA_021772555.1 Opitutales bacterium
TGGAGGCTGTCATGAGGGTGGCGCAGGTTCCGCCGACCACGGCGCGAAAGGCCAGAGTGGCGAGGTTGGATCTTTGTCCCGGGGCGAGCACGGAAATGCCGCCGATCTGGATGCCCATGCTGGTAAAGCTGGCAAAACCGCAAAGCGCATAGGTCGAAATGAGGATGGCTCTGGGGTCCGACAGGTGCCCGGCTTCGATAAGTTCCCCCATATGCAAATAGGCGACGAATTCATTAATAACGAGCTTTTCACCTAATAGCTGACCCACCACGAGCAGGCTATCGGTATCGACCCCTATGAGAAGCGCCACCGGGGCAAAGAGTATCCCGAATATGAACCTGAAGGTGAGCCCCTCGAAAACTTCATCGGTGCCGTTCGAGATGAGATCGTTCAGCCCCGTCCAGGAACCGAGCCCCTTCATCGTCATGAAATCGAGCATGGCCATCAAAGCCAGAAAAACCAGGACGATCGCCCCCACATTGACGGCCAGCCGGACGCCTTGGGTGGTGCCGCCGGTAATGGCGTCGAACATGTTGATACCGATTGACTCCTTGGAAACTTTCAATTCGGTATCGACCTCCTCCCGCTCGGGGAAAATCATCTTGGCGCAAATAATGGCACTGGGCGCGGCCATGATGGATGCGCTGATGAGGTGCTTGCCGACCTCGACTTTTTTGACCTGATCATCGCCCCCCAGAATCTCCATATAGGCGACCAGCACGGCGCCTGCTATGGTGGCGAAACCGCCGGTCATAAGGCAGACGATTTCCGAACGGGTCATGCGCTCGAGATATGGGCGGATGACGAGCGGGGCCTCCGTTTGGCCGATAAATACATTGGCAGCGCAGGCCAGACTTTCGGCACCGGATAGCCTCATGGTTTTGTGCATGATCCAGGCAAAAACATAAACGATCCGCTGCAGGATACCCAAGTAGTAGAGCAGTGAGCTTAAAGCGGAGAAAAAAACGATGGATGGGAGGACTTTAAAGGCGAATTTGGCCCCATAAGAATCTTCCAACGACAATTTCCCAAAAATGAACTCGGAGCCTTTGACCGAGAACCCCAACAAATCGACAAAAAATGTCGAAATGCCATTGATAATATGGCTGACGCCGGGAACCTTGATGACGAGCACGGCGACGGCTATTTGTAAAAAGAATCCGGCGCGCACCAATCGCCAGTTGATATGTTTGCGATCCCTGCTGAAATAATAGAGGAATGCATAAATTCCCGCCAGACCGATGATACCGCGAATCAGATTAACCGAAAAGTCACCCATGCAGGCAGAGGTTGCACAATGTTCAAACGATGCACAACCAAAAGTTTCGCGCCCTCCAGCGCAGTTCTCGGTAGGCGACGCGCGCTGCTACCGTCATCATTCGGGAATCGGTGTTTGGTAAAAACGACCTAATGCCAGGCGGCCAGGGTTTCCTCGAAGTCGAACACATCGAGGGCGTTACCCCTCATGATGCGCAGGGCCGTATCGAGGGCGTCCTGTTCAGAAAAATAGCCTTCCGTGACCAATTCGGAAAGGACGCGGGTGATCCCTTCACGGGCCAGGCGGGCATGGCCGACAATCGTTTCGATGGATACATAATCCCCGCCAAATGCGAAAAATTTGCTGGCTGGAGCGGCTAATAATGCCTCTTTGAGAAACCGGCTGCAAGCTGCCGGATTGATGATCCAGGCCCAGCACAAATCGATGTAAACATTGGAAAAATGTTTGGCCAAGGCGATGTATTCGTCCTGATAGGGGTAGCCGATGTGCATCAATACGAACTTCACATTGGGGTGCGCCTGAATAACGGGACAGAGGTCGCCGGCATTATGGCGCAGGCGGTCCAGGGGCATATAGTTAACCCCGGCATAATAACCGGTATGCAGCTTCACGGGCAGCTTGTAATCGGCGGCCTTGTGCAGGCAGTAGTTGAACAAATGGTTGCCCAAAGCCTCCCTCCCGGCCTCGGAAAGAGTTTCGCCTACTGCTAACCGGGTGAATAACGGAGCGGCCTCATTTTTGGATACGGGCATATAATTGAGCCGACGGACATAGGCGCTCTGGTTTTTGAGGGCAATGGCGCGAGGACCATAGGTCTCGAAATGCCAGTCGATAACGGAGTACCAGTCATCAATGGTGGCCGGTTCGATGCCGGCAGGTTCGGCAATGGCCAAATCCAGTTCCGTGCTCATAGCCACGAAGGAGAGGTCTTGATAGAGCAATTCGGGATATTCGGTTTCGTAAAAAACCGCATCCAGGGCGTTCACCTGTGCGGATTCCACTCCTGCATAGTCATGTAAAACCTTTTTGTAGAATCCTTTCTGGACCAGCTTTTCCATCTTGCGATCAACGCGTTCGACGCTGCCTTCATAAATCTCTTCCTCATCAAAGAGTTCGCGAAATGTGATGCGCAGGGCCTGTATGAAACCGGTATTTTTGGTTTTTTGAAAGTAGGGTTCGATAATCCGCCATTTATCCCGTGAGGAAACCTCATCGCGGGAAAGCCCGAACACCTTGTAAGTCTGCTCGGAGGTCATTCCAGCGGATTGCAAATCGTCGAGGGCGTATTGCAAAAAAAGATAGGGCCAGTCGTTGCGCTGGTAACCGAGGAATAAAGGCATCCATCCATCGAAAGGCGGCACAGTGGCTTCCTGGCCGCGCCATGCGAGCCGCCGCGATTCTTCGATGAGGTGCTCGTGGGTGTCGATAAAAAGAGTTCCCTCGACCAGTTCTCCAATGCTTGAAATAACGTTCATTGAATCAAAGTGTTTGTTTTTACAGTCTCGGTCGTGCTTTGGTCTTTGTCCGATACTCCAAACATGTGGAAAGTTCTCTAGCAAATCCGTCCTAATCCCGCAACACTTGGTTTGATGGGCGAGGGATGGGGATTTTTGAATCGAATTGGATTTTAAAAGCGATAGGCGATGACGCCTTCCAGCCGGAAGGGGAGTTCGCGCCCGACAAAGACATTGCTACCGAATTCGTCTCCGTTGTGCGACCAGTTATCCTCGTTGGTCAGGTTGAGGAAGTTGAGAGTGATTTCCCAGGAAGATTTTTCCAGTGATAGGGCGGTATTGAGGGAATAATGGGTGGGTATGGTGTATTGTCCCAGCAAATTACCGTTTTGGGGGGATTGCACCCGGCTCCAGAGGCGAAATCCGAGGCCGTTTTCCCAACGCCAGGAAGCGCCGCCGTTGAAGGTCCATCTGGACAAGCCGGAAATGCGGTAGTTCCCTGGGATGACCTGCCCGTCGGGTCCGATCAGGGCCGGGTCGGGTAATGCAGAGATCGGAATGTCAAAGAGTCCGTTTAGATCGACTCCCCCAAGCACAAAGGGTGAAGCGTTGCGGTAATTCCCTTGATAATAGGCCAGGTTAGCCAGGAGGTTGAATCGCTCGGTAGGTTGAAAAACGGCCTCCAACTCCATCCCGCGAACCCGGATTCCACTTCGTCCGCCGCCTAATTCAGAGCGATTCCTGTCTTGCCGGAAAGCCGTCGCCGAAAGGTAGAGATGGTCTTCCATCAATCCGAGACGGACCCCGAATTCAAGTAGATCGCTGCGGGTGCGGAAATCCTCCTCGTCCATCCGTCCACCGGAGAGCATAATGGCGCCGCCCCCGCTACTCCCGCTGATAGCGTGGGTGCGGTTGAAGGTTCCGTAGAAAGAAAGGCTTTCGGCCAATTGGTAAATCAGGCTGGAATTGAAATCGGCGCTGTAATAATCGTGCCGGTCGTTCCAGGCGGAGATGGCGCCGACGGGGGGCAGGGGGTCTGTCACATCGGCAAAATAGGCATTGGCGCGCAATCCGTAGAGGAGGCTCAGCCGGTCGTTCAAGGTCAGTTCCTGCTGCCAGAAAAGGGCCGGATTCCACAGTTTGGAGTGGGTGGTTTCCGGGATGCCTTCCTCGGAACCGAAGAAGAGCTTTCCGCCCGGACCGGGCTGCCCAAAAAGGCCAAACAAATCCTCTGCCCGGAAGGTGGTGCCCTCGGTTATATCGTAGGCATAGGGGTAGTAGTTGAAGTAGTTCATGTAGGCCTCCCGCTCCTCATAACGCAGGGTGAACCCGGCGATGCCCTTGTGTTCGAAACCCAAAAATCTAAAGGAACCGTGGGCCTCCGTGCGGTTTTCGAAAGTGAACTGGCGAACGTATTCGGTGTAGGAAAATTCGTGGTGTCGTCGCCGGTTTATGGTTTCGAGCATGGTTCGGTTAACAAACTTCCAGGTTGGTGAAGCCTGCAGGGTGGCAATTAACTGGGTGCGGAAGAGGTTGGCATTGCTGAAATCGCCCTGAGAGAGCAGGGTTTGTTCCGGCTGAAAATCGGTCACACCAGTTACGTGGGTGCGGATGCTGAAAAAATCAGGCGCGATCTGCGCGGGATCAGTGGGGACGCCTTTGAGGTATTGGTTGTCGTGTATGAGACCGTTGTAGGGTCGGTTGACTCCCAACAGTTGAGGGGCGGCCTGCCAGTTATATTGAGCATGCCAATCTAGGTTCACTTTCTCATTGGGTTTCCAGGAAAGGGCTAGGAATAGATCCTGATAATCCTCCCGGCCGCCGTTTTGGGAAAAGAAAGTTTCGTTTTCCTTGCCGTCGTAGCTGATGCGCAGGGCCAGTTTTTCGGGAACCAGGGGCCGATTGTGGTCGATGGAGAAGGCGGTCTTAAAAAATGAAGAATGGCCGGGCACGAGCGTTCCCAGCCGCAGAGCCACGGTGGTGAAGGTTTCCTCGAATCGCGGTTTTTTGGTCACATAGTTGAGGTAGCCGCCGCTTTCAAAACCGGGCCCATAGCTGACCGAGCCGGGTCCACGCACAATGTCGATGGATTCAACGCTGTTGAAACTGGGATCGACCCCGAAGGTATTGGCGCTCAGCCGCTGGCCGTTGACATAGGTTTCGGCAACGTCCCCCCGGATGTTCGGTGTGGTGTTGTTACCGTAACCGGATGGAGAGTAGGCTCCGGGGCTCAATTCGACCACCTCCGCCACGCTGTCTATGCTTCGGTTCCTCAATAGAGCCTCTGTGATCACACTGACGGCGCGTGGCGTTTCCACCAGGCTACGTTCGTTTCCGAAGACCGATTCCACCGTTTCGGCCAGCGGGTTGATGGATTGCCGGGGGGAAATTCCTTTCACCACAAATTCTTGCAGGGTGACAATTTTTTCTTGGTCCGCCCCGGTTTGTCCCAAAAGAATTTTGCCGGGAGCGAGAAATAAAAACATTGCCGGAAGTATCGGAAAAACCCTTTTTCCGGCTAGAAACCTTTGTTTTTTCATGTTCATGCTTTTTGTCGGATCGCCCCGGCAAAAGGATTGGTCAATCGAACACGATGCGCTCTCCCTCCGCCGGCATGACCCGGATCAGGTTCAAAGGGTCAAGGGTCGTTCGCACCCAAATCTCAGCCCCTCGCGCGGGACCCCCCGTAAATCTTTGTTTATATAAAAAAACAATAAAGGGCTTTTATCGCCAATGGCAATATTCCATCGAGAAATCTTTTCGATAGATTCAGGCCGGTACGGTCATGGGCTCCGTTTTGTTGGCAGCCTGAGCTTCATTTTGCGCGTGGGCAATTTCCGTCATGGCCTCGATATCGAGTTCCCGATCCAGAAAATTCCGAATTTTAAGGGATTGCAAATAGGGGTCGGTCACCATGTGGGCAAAATGGAGGTTGAGAAATTCGATGTTCTCGCGCTCAGCCATCCAATTTTTGACCCGTTGCCGGTGCGCGCCGAGTAGAAAGGCTTTTTGAGTCACTCGTAGAAACATAGCTTGCGGATTGTCATGTGAGATGGCGTGGCCGGCATCGGCAATCTCCTGCAAATCGCGATTGATGTAGAGCACACGGTAAGCATTTTGGGGAGGCAGGTTGTAAAGATACATGGAGTAGAGCCTGACCACTTTGCCCTCGGCCTTGCGAATAACCTCCGGAAAACGGGCCAGGTATTCAAAGCTGTTCCAATCCAGAGATCTTTTAAATAAGTCGTCTTCAGGGTTTTCAGGTTGGTCGACGAAGACGGACATACCGCCGGCATGCAGCATTTTCACCACCAAAGACGACCCTGAGCAGGGCAAACCTGACACGATGTATATCATGAATTCTCTTTTTTTCTGCTATCGGTTTGGGTAGGGAAATGGTGTGTTGGCGTGTGTTCCGGCCTTTAAAATCGGCCGACGGCAGGCCGAACTGAGAAATTTTTTAAGGAGGAAACCGCCCGAAAATTCATTTCCGGGAAAAATTACGCTGCCAGATTATGTCTATGCTGCGGCGGAAACGACGGCCATCGGCATTTATATAATGCGCGGGCAAAATTCCGGACGGGTTGAGGTCGCGAACTTTTTCATAGCTTCCTTTGAATCGTTCCGGACAATTGCTGAAAATGAAGGGGGGAAGGTAGTGAAAACAGAAATAGCTCAAAAATAGATCCCCGGCGAAAAGAAAATCATGCTTTGGGCTGTAATACCCGCAATGGCCCCGCGTGTGGCCGGGAAGATGAATCACCTGCAACCCACCCCAAAATGGAAGCTCTTGACCGTCCTGAACAAATTCATCGATGGCTCCCGGTTTGTAGCGGACGACTCCCCGCCCCAGTGCCTCCAGCCAACCACAGACACGGTTGACACCGCGGTAGGGAAATTTGCCCTCGAGGTGAATTTGTTCCTCTGGATGGCCGTAAACCTTTGCGCCCGTGATTTTGACCAACGCGGCCAGATTACCGGCGTGATCGAGATGCCCGTGGGTCAGCAGGATCGCTTTGATCGAAGTCCAATCCAGGCCCAACTGGTGTAACTGGTTCTTGATGAAGCGCAATTCGCCCAACATTCCAGTATCGATGAGTACGCATTCGTCGCCGTCCACCAGCAAATGAACATGCCCCAAAAAAGCTGTCAGCGGATAAAGATTGGGGGGAAGGTTTTTCATGGTCGAATGCAGGTCGAGTGAATGTCGTATTAACGTTGTTGAATGGGATTGAACAATCTTACTTATCCTCTATGCAATTTTTCGGGTTCGGACAAATCGGAATTTATGAGGCGATAATTGAGGCCAAATTATTTTTCATTGTTCTTTTCAAAGCTATCATAAAATGAAAGACTGGCAAGTCGCGGAACCTGTTGATCTAATGAAATTTAGAATCAATGATAACTAGGAGATTTTTACCCCTGCTGTTGCTGGCTGCCTCAACCTTCACCGGTTGCGTCACCACCGATCCCGCCAAAGAACGGGTGAAGCTCTCCATAACTTCCTCTGAGTGGATCATCGAAGAGGAAATGCTGGCCTATACACCGCTGGGAACCTTGGGCGGCGAGGTGCTCGAATTTGTCAACGACCGCCTGATGCACTCGCAAAGGGAAAACCCCGACCTGGACGATATTTACGTCTATATAGACAATCAAAATGAGAGCCTATACCCGGAGGAATTGAAGTACCAGGTCATCCAGGTGCACATGGGATTGCACGGGGCGGGCGGCGCCAATTTTATAATGAACAGCAATTGGGTTTATATCTCCTGGCTCATCGAGAATGATCAGCTCATCGACATCGTGGTAACAAAAGTCATTCCCGGTTCTTCCCCAACTGAAGCGGAGGAAGCGACCCTGGAATCCCGCATCGAATAATGTCCAAAGAGTTTATTTTCATAGGCGGTTCGGATGATTTTCTGGTCTCGCGCATGGCGAAGGCTTTATTCGAGGAAAAGACGTGTGACTTGACGGACGATTTTTCCAAGGAAATCATCAACGGAACCTCGGGCAAAGTAGCGGATGTGGAATTGGCCGTGGGGCGGTTTCGCCAAGCGGTGCAGACCCTGCCGCTTTTTGGCGATAAAAAAGTAGTCTGGCTGAAGGAGGTGAATTTTCTGGCCGATTCGGTCACCGGCCGGGCTGAGGGGACGCTTACCCAAGTCGATGCGTTGAAGGACATTCTCGATAAAACTGATCCGCAGTCAGTCGATATCATCATCAGCGCCTTTCCCGTTGATCGCCGCCGCTCGTTTCCCAAGTGGTGCGAGAAGAATACCGATTTTCGCCTGGCCGGGAGTGGGAAAAAGAATGAAAACATTCTCCAGCCTCTGGTCGAAGAAGAATGCCGGAAGCTTGGTGTTTCCATAACTGAGGATGCCCGGGAAATGCTCGAAGCCAAAGTCGGCGGCAATACCCGCTTGGCGATTGAGGAAATTCGCAAATTGGCCACCTATCTGGGGAAGGGGAACGAGGTTATCGAGGAAACCCTGGTGAGAGAATTAGTGCCAGAGTTTGGGGAAAGTAACTTTTTCGAGGCCGCGGAAGCCTTTTACTCGCTCGACCTGCCATGGACCCTGGAGGCAATCCGCCGCCATTTCTTCAACCAGAAAGACGGGCGGGGGCTCATCACCACGCTTCAGGGGCGCAATCGGCTTCTTATCCAGCTAAGGGTCTTGCACGATTCGGGAGAGATCAGCCTCGGCGGCCGGGGATTAAGCAGCCGGGATCTGCAAAAAGCGGCTGAGACCTATGCCCGGCATTTCGGCGGTATCAACGATAAAAGCAACTTCAATGTCTTTACCCAAAACCCTTGGTATCTCGGTCGTCTGGCCCGTCCTATCGGGAAGCTTCCCTTGCGCAAATTGATCGATTTCCAGACCCAGTTCCTAAAGACCTTCGAGGAAATCATGCACCGCCCCGATGAGCAGGAAGCCGTCCTGCGAGACCTCGCCGTGCGCTGTTTGGGGTAGGCTTGTTGGCCATCCTCCGCTCCTTGCCGGGATTGGAAAAAATGAGATGGCCTAGTGAAGGTTTCACAAACTATAGTGTTCCCGGAAAAAGGTTTTATCACGTAAATTGCAAAGATTAACAGATGACGGAAATTCCCAACATCCTGGCTTCCCGTTACGCCTCGCCTGAAATGGCTGCCATTTGGTCTCCGGCGGGTAAAATTATCCGAGAGCGGAAATTCTGGCTGGCCGTCCTCAAAGCCCAGCAAGAACTCGGTCTGGACATTCCTCAGGAGGCGATTGAGGCCTACCAATCGGTTCTTGAGCATGTCGATCTGGATAGTATCCGACGGCGGGAACGACTCCTCAAGCACGACGTCAAGGCCCGCCTGGAGGAATTTTGTGCATTGGCCGGGCACGAGCATATTCACAGAGGAATGACCAGCCGCGACCTGACAGAAAATGTCGAACAGTGGCAAATCCGGGAGGCCCTGCAGTTGGTTCGGCGAAAAGCCGTCTCCGCATTATTGGCCCTTTCCGGCCCGGCGGAGGAGTGGAAGGGACAGGTGCTGACAGGCCGGACCCACAATGTGGCCGCCCAGCCGACCACCCTGGGTCGGCGCTTTGCCATGTTCGGTGAGGATTTGCTGCTGGCCCTGAATCGCCTGGACCAATTGATTGAAAATTATCCTGCCCGCGGGCTGAAAGGCGCCGTGGGGACCCAAGCAGACCAGCTTGCTTTTTTCGACGGAGATGCGGCCAAAGTAGAAGAACTGGAGACCAGGGTTTTGCAGCATCTCGGATTTAAAAATCTTTTAATCGCCCCCGGTCAAATCTATCCGCGCAGTCTGGATTTCGAGGTGGTCGGTGCGCTATTCCAACTGGCTTCCGGCCCGGGAGGCTTCGCCACCACCTTGAGGTTGATGGCCGGCCAGGAACTGGCCAGCGAAGGTTTTGGAAAAAACCAGGTAGGCTCGACCGCCATGCCCCACAAAGTGAATTGCCGCAGTTGTGAGCGGATAGCGGGATTTTGCACCCTGCTGGAGGGCTATCTGGCCATGACGGCCAAACTATCCGGTAGCCAATGGAACGAGGGCGATGTCTCCTGCTCGGTTGTGCGGAGGGTTGCTTTGCCGGACAGCTTCTTTGTTATCGACGGACTATTGGAGACTTTTCTTTCCGTTCTCCAAAACCTGGAGGTTTATCCAGAGGCAATGGCGCGGGAAAATGCGCGTTATGGACCGTTCCTCAGCTGCGGGGCGATTTTGACAGAGGCGGTGCGAAACGGGGTGGGGCGGGAAACCGCGCATGGGCTGATTAAAGAACATGCCTTGGCTGCGGTCAAAGATTTGCGGACCGGCAAAACCGAAAAAAATGATTTGATCGACCGACTGGCCGCCGATGGCCGCTTGGAGCTTACCCCCGAGAAATTGAAATCCATTGTAGGTCAAGAAGATGAACTCATCGGCCTGGCAGTGTCTCAGGTCGATGCCTTTAATTCCCGTTTAGCATCCTGGAAAACGCGTTTTCCCGAATCCTCAAGTTATGTTGGCGGGGATATTCTGTAAAAAACGAGATCGGGCACGACACTTTTTGCGAAAAAAGAATTTGCTTTATGGTCGCCATGTACTTCTGGTAGCTGCTCGATTTTAATTAAAGAAAGCAAAGCAAATGGCGGAAGAACTCATAGGTAATTGTTTGATAGCACAATCGGGGGGTCCGACTGCGGTCATAAACTCCAGTTTGGCCGGGATTGTCACCGAGGCTCTCAACCACGAACAGATAGAGGAAATCTACGGTGGGTTAAACGGCATATTGGGCATCTTGAGGGAAGACTTTATCGATTTGGCGGAGGAATCGCAGCAGACCATCAGGGGATTGCGCCATACGCCGGCTTCGGCCCTGGGCACCTGCCGGTTCAAGCTGAAGAAGTCGCAGGACTTCGATCGCGTCCTGGCCGTTTTCGAGGCCCACAATATTCGTTACTTTTTTTATATAGGCGGTAATGACTCCCAGGATACCGCCGACCACATATCCAAACTGGCGATTGAGCGAGGATACGCCCTCCGTGTCATCGGGATTCCCAAAACGGTCGACAACGACCTGGTGGCGACTGACCACTGCCCCGGTTATGGCTCAGCCATCAAATATGTGGCCACCACGGTTAAAGAAATTGCCGCCGACAACGAAAGCATGGGGCAGGGTGACCTCGTATCCATTCTCGAAGTCATGGGTCGCAACGCTGGCTGGGTTGCTGCCGGCGCCTCGCTGGCCAAACGCCGGGAACACCCCAACGACCCACCGCACCTCATTTATCTCCCGGAGGTAGCCTTTTCGCCTCAAAAATACCTCGATGATGTTCAGCGCGTATTGAGCAAGAAAAAGGATTGCTTTGTCGTGGTGGGTGAAGGTCTCGTTGACCAGGACGGTAACTACTTGGCAACCGCCAGCACCCAAACGGATTCCTTCGGGCACGCCCAGTTGGGCGGCGCGGGAGAATACCTGCGGGCGATGGCGGAGCAGCACTTGGGTATCAAGGCGCGGGTTGCCAAATTGGGGATCGGTCAACGGGCGGCTGCCCATTGCGTATCGCTAACGGACAATAATGAATCATTCATGGCCGGTCAGGCAGCGGTTAAGGCGGCCGTCTTGCAAGGGGAAACCGATAAAATGGTGACCCTCATCCGCGGGGATGGAGATCAATACAGTTGCGAAACCGGCCTGTGCGATCTTGAAGACGTTGCCAATGGGGTTAAGATGATTCCTGCCACCTGGATAAATGATGACGGTGTCAGCCTCAATTATCAATTTACCAAATACGCACTGCCGTTGGCTTTTGGCGAGATGGAAGTTCCTTTTGAAAACGGAGTTCCCAAGTTTGTTCAGCTAAATAAAATGAGAGTCGATAGAATGCTCGACCCTTATATAATGGAATAATCCTCTAAGAACCCTTTGCGGGCTGATTTTTCCTTTTGCTGATGTAAGACAGGTCGTGTGGTTGTTATGCTGATCCCCGGAATACATTCTGTTTCCTCAAGTTATTGATTGTTATGGTGATGCATCATTTCAATTCAAAGTAACTAGCCAGGGATAAAAATTGCATTGGAGTAAAACGAATATTGCTCGTGTATCTGTAAGAATATTTGGAAAATAAATTACGGTATTACTTGCAAAATTAGCCTAATGGGGGTTATTGTATCTTTGACATTTGCCGTTTGATAGAAATCAACGTGAGAGGAGGCCAAAAAAATGGTTAAGAGAAAAAATCCAAAGAACAAAGGCATATCACGGATCGACTCCGGTTCCACCCACGGTTGGTTTGTGAGGGGATACAAAAATGGGGAAACTTATTCCAAATTATTCAGTGATTTGAAATGTGGAGGAAAACGAAAAGCCCAAAGACTGGCCCGCGAATATCGCGATGAACTCCATACCCGGCTGAATAAAATACAAACCAAAAGGCGAGCTCGCTGAGCCCCGCTGGGGAATAACATGGATACCGGAACGGGCAGTTTTTATGCCTGATTCCAAGAAGGACAAATGCTAGCCTGATAAGGCATTTGCTCGAAGGTTTTCAGGGGGCGTTATTCCTCCATGAATAACGCTCCTATTTATTGAGGAGGGGAATGGCGTCCCGTAGGGGATTTGAACCCCTGTTGCAGGG
>JAJFLT010000230.1 GCA_021772555.1 Opitutales bacterium
AGCCACCATGAAGACATCCACCTCGGTTGATGGTTGGATGAGGCCGAAATGGTAGTTGTAGCCGTGGGCGAAACAGAGCGACTGCCCGGTCTGCAATTCTTTGGCCAGACAGTTTTCATAAACTTCCCGTTGTACCTCGTCCGGGATCAGCATGAGAAAAATATCTGCGGTCGAGGTGCAGCCTTCGATGGGAACCACGTCAAACCCATCCTTTTCCGCCATCTCCGCGCTGCTGTCGCGAATACTGGCCACATGCACGGCTACGCCGCTGTCGCGCAGATTGAGGGCCTGAGAGCGCCCCTGTTTCCCATAGCCGATGACGGCGATTTTTTTGCCATCGAGGAAACCCAAGTCGGCATCGTTGTCTCTATAAACCTTAAGATTGCTTGCAGAACTCATGCCACCATCATGCGGGGCAAAAATCTGTCCATCAAGCGAGTTTTGTGGAAAAACTTTTATTGCTGCGTGAAATCAGCAATTTTGCGTAAATGACAGCGAATAGAGGAACATTTTCACCATAAATTTGCTCTTGTAGCCAGTAACCTCTATTTTTTTGCCCAAAAGTTATCGATGCCCCAACCAGTAATTTGTTTCGGCCAACAACCCTGTGGAATCTTCCCCCGGCGTTTCCTTTACGCAAAAATGGCCACTGCCCGGCGGCTGCAAAAGGAGATCGGGGGTGAGATTGTTTTCTTTTGTCACGACAGCGACCATGATTGCCGGGAAACGATCACCATTCTGAAAAATTTAAAAACCGGGCAAATCGAACGCCTTAATTTCGATTTTTCCAATAAAATTCAAAAACGATTTACGCCCCTCTATGCCAAAAAAGTAACGGAGGAATGGAAGTCAAAAACCGCTCGCCGGTTGCCTTGTTTTGTGGTGCCCGAATTGGTGAAAGTATTTCAATCCGTGCAAGCGGATACGGTGGCGGAATTCTGTCTCCAAATGTATCTGGGAATGGGTTTGCTGGATGGAGTGAGGGTGATCAAGTCGAGTGATCCGCAGTTGAGGCAAAAGGCGATTGAGGTCGGCGATTATTTTGTCGATCTGCCCTACAAGGGAGAATTGGTCAGGGCTCGTCTGAGAAATGGCGGGCTCTATTTGCACAAGGGCGGGCCGGCTTATGAAGAATTGCCCTTTGAAAAACCGGCCAGGCACCAAATCAGCCCGACCCGCGACACTCGTTTACTCTGGATGCAATCGGTTGTTCATTGCACACACTACGTGGCTGGGGCCGGGGAGATGCAATACCTTGACTGTTCACAAGCTCCTGAGATTAAATTTATCCGCCGGGATGAAATCGAACGGTCCGACGAGGCCTTTATCGATTTTCCCTGATTATTTATTTTTCAAAACTAATTAACTCCAATGTTCCTAAAATCACGGATTGCACTGATTAACGCGGGTAAAGAAAAAGCGTTTCGATCACTATTCAATAATTATCTGTGTTTATCCGTGTAATCTGTGGTTAAAAAACTGATGGCGCAAAAAACCATATTGGCGGTGGGAGCCCATCCAGATGATATTGAATTTGGGTGCGGCGCCTTACTGCTCAAGGAAATCGACCGAGGGAATCGAGTTTTCATGCTGGTTTTGAGCAAAGGGGAGGCCGGAAGCAACGGAACACCCGAGGAACGCGTGCGGGAATCGGAAGATGCGGCTCGCTTGATGGGCGCAGAACTCGAATTTGTCGATTTGGGCGGCGATGCCCACCTCGAATGCAATCCGGCCAACGCCATTGCCATTGCGCGTTTTATCCGGCAGCAAAAGCCTTCCATCGTGCTGGCCCCGCTGGCCCACAAAAACCAGCACCCGGACCACTGGAAGGCAGGTCGGTTGACCAGTGAGGCGGCCCGGCTGGCCCGTTACGGCGGTCTGGCCGAGTTACGGGAATGGCCCGTTCATCGCATCGGCCATCTCTATTATTACGCAATCACAGGTTTGGGGAATCAACCGGGTGAGAGCATGGCGGCATCTTTGGTGATCGATATTTCGGATGAGCATAGCCGCTGGAATGAGTTGATGAAGTGCCACCAATCGCAGTTGAAAACCCTGAATTACCTGGAGTTGCAAAATGCACGGGCGTGCCTGTTCGGAATCGAAATCGGCACAAAATACGCCATGCGAGTATTTTCGGAAGATCCGGTTCGGGTGGATGCCATGTCGGAACTGTCTCTTTCGGCAAGAGTTTATTAGAACCTATCTCAAATTAGAAGATGACGATGCAGAGAGCCATTATGTGTTATGAGCAAGGCGCGTCGGGACGTTCCGGGCTGGAAGCCCTGGCGGCCCGACGGAACGCCGCTCAAATTCATAATGGCCTCTGTCCGCAGGATTTGTGCGGCACGGTGGCACCTGTGGCGTTGGTTCGAGCCCGAAGGGCTCCAGCCCATCTGGGCGCGAAGCCGCTTGGCATCTGCCACCGTGGCGCTACAAACATCATTCATCTGCGAATTCGAGATAGGTTCTAGACAAACGGACTGAATGAAATGCCCGCTACTCTAAAAATCGGAATCACCTGCTACCCATCGGTCGGGGGAAGCGGCATTTTAGCCACCGAGTTGGGGCGCCAACTGGCGGAACGCGGACACGAGGTTCATTTCATCAGTTATGAAATGCCTTTCCGCCTCGATACTTCGCCCGCCAATATCTATTTTCACCCCGTAAATGTAAACGAATACGAGTTATTCAAGCATCCCGACTACACCCTGCCGTTGTCCGTCAAAATGGCCGAAATCAGCCGCCAGTTCGGGCTCGATATTTTGCATGTTCACTATGCCGTACCGCACGCTGTGGCGGCCATCCTGGCGTGTCAAATGTTGGGAACGAAAAGCCCTCGAGTCATCACCACACTGCACGGCACGGATACCACGCTGCTGGGAAAAGATCCTAACTATCAACCGATCATCAAACACGCCATCGAGTGCTCCGAAGGCGTCACGGCCGTTTCCCAAAGCCTGTGCGAGGAAACCAAATCGACCTTTGGCATAGAGAAGGAGATTGAGGTCATTCACAATTTTTTCGAACCCCGTAAACCGGCCAAGACCCGTCGGCAGGTCCGGGATGAACTGGGACTGAAGGATGAGTTTCTCATCTTGCACATGTCGAACTTGCGCCCTCCCAAACGGATCGACCATTTGATGGAAATAATAGCCGCTTCAAAGCACCGGGAAGAATTGAGGCTGCTTATTTTGGCGGGTGGAAATTTTGCCCCTTATGTTCCCCTCGTTCGTCGTTTGGGGATCGAGCGTCAGGTCTTGGTTAAAGAATACGTATTGGATATAGAAAATTACCTCAATGCTTCCGACCTGGGTATCTATACATCGCAACACGAGAGTTTCGGCCTCAGTATTCTGGAGTGTATGTTTTACGGTCATGCTGTTCTCACCACCGATGCGGGAGGGATTTTAGAGGTGGTTGTGCATGGAGAAACGGGATTCACCTATCCGGTGGGAGATACGTTATCCTTTGTCGAGGGTCTTGATTATCTCATTGAAAACCCGGACCGGTTGCGGGAAATGGGCGCGGCGGGCCAGGAACGGGCCGGGGAACTCTTTAATTCGGAAAAAATTGTCAATCAATACATCAACTATTACCGACATGTCCTTGGCGATGAAGCAGCAACCGGTTCTTGAAACCGAACGGCTCTTGTTGCGCCCGTTCGAGCTAACGGATGCGCCAATGATAAAACTGCTGGCCGGCGATTTTGCCATTGCCGACACTACTTTGCTCATTCCCCATCCTTATGAGGATGGGGTAGCGGAGGGGTGGATAGCTACGCATCAACAAAAATATGAAAGATGTGAAGCCGCGTCATTCGCTATCACATTGAAGCCGGATGAAGATCTTATCGGGACAATACATCTAGTCCTCAACCCGAGATTTAAAAGAGCGGAATTAGGGTATTGGATCGGAAAAAAATACTGGAATTCAGGATACTGCACGGAAGCTGGCCGAGCGGTCGTAGAATTCGGATTTCAACAGTTAAGCTTGAACAAAATATTTGCCACCCATATCAGCCGGAATCCGGCCTCCGGCAGGGTTTTAAAAAAATTGGGAATGGCCAAGGAGGGCAGTTTCAAAGAACACGTTCGCAAATGGGATCAGTTCGAAGACCTGGAAGCCTATGGGATTTTAAAGAGTACGTGGATGGGCGAATAAAGTTTTAAAATACGATTTCTTTGCCATTAAGACTATAACTTGAAGATAAAGCTAAAAATGATAATCAAAAAAATATTAAATAATAACTATGGCGTTATGTTTACTGTTTTTTGCCTGAGCTTCGGGTATTCGACTGCACAGGCAGGCACAACGGAAAACGGAAGTGCAGGTTCCGACACAGGTCTGTTCAAAGTTGTTGAGAAGGAACTGAGTTCTTTGGCCGATGAATTCTTGGCCGAAGCGACTTTAAATAAAAAATTTGTTTACTTCCGATTGAAAAAATACCTCAGAGCCAAACCGCATATTTACGGCGCCGCTTTCGCCTTTGCCCCGGAAAGGAAGAAATCTTCACCTTATGTCTATAGAAGTGGAATAAAATTCGTTAAGAAGGATCTTAATGATAGCTATGAATACGAATCTCACGATTGGTATGCGAGTCCCGTCAAACACGGGCAAGCGGTCTGGAGTGATCCTTATTTTGACGAGGGCGGGGGAGAAGCATGGATGAAAACTTATTCCATTCCACTCTATTCGGATAAAGGTAAAAAGATGCTAATAGGCGTGATCACCAGTGACGTATTAATTGCGCCGGAACAATTGAAATAAATCGAAAGATTTGTAAAAGTGGTTTTTATTAATCAGGCTGTGTATTCAAAATCAATCTTGCAAACAATGACAATGAGCCCAAACTCTTGAAACCGGAACCGAGGTTTCCTTAGTGTATATATACAAGGTGCAATCATGGCAAAGCGTATCCTATCTGACAAACAGCGGGTTTGGCTGGAGAAGGAATTAAATACCTGGTGTGATGAAGATATTTTAACGAGAGATTCGGCCTCGATTATACTCAGCCAATACGAAACGAAGGCTGAGATTTCCCGGCGCAAGCGCAATAAGGTCGTTTTGACGCTTATGAGCCTGGCGGCATTATTGATGGGTTTGGCGGCTCTATTGTTGATCGGTTACAATTGGCAGGAAATGCCGCGCTCGTTGAAATTGCTTACCGTCTTTGGAACGTTATCAGCTGTTTATAGTGGTGGTTTTTATTTGCGTTATTATGGCAAGCAACGCCTGTTATCTGAGGTAACTTTTTTCCTCGGCTGTTTGTTATACGGGGTGGGGATTTTTCTGATTGCGCAAATTTTCCACCTCAATGCTCATTACCCGGATGCATTTTGGTGGTGGGCGTTGGGAATATTACCGTTTGCCCTTTGCCTCGATACTATTTTGCTGCATACGCTATTAGTTGCTGTGCTGGCCCTATGGTGCGGGACGGAAATCATTGGATTCGGGAATGTAGGGGCATGGTTTGGCCGTTTGGGAATTGTCCCCAATGGCGCATACACTTTGCCGTTATTGGCCCTTCCGGGCATTCTATGGGCTTATCATAAAGAATCGGTGCGCACATTGGGACTTTATGTCCTGCTTCTCACCTGGTGGGTAGTTTTGCAGCCATTTGCCTGGAATTTTGACGAGAGTGCGGTATTATTCATAGGCGCGGTGGGCGGTTTGATGCTGATCATTGCGGAGAGTCATGGCCCTGAAAGCCGATACGCCAAACCCTATCGTGCTTATGGTGTGATTCTATCGGCGGGCGTTCTGCTTGTCCTGAGTTTTTACCATTTTAATGAAGAAATGCTTCGGACCCGGTCGGATTCTGCGGGATCTGCTCAAATAATTTTAATTGTCATTTTTTCAATGGTGATTATTTTCATTTGCGTGTGGTTCAAACATACGGGATTGAACGACTCAAAGTCTTTTGTTATCAATGTGCGCGATGTGGTTCAACGGCAATGGCTGCCTGTTGGTTTAGTGATTCTAATGGTGGGTCTTTTGCTTTGGCAGCAAAGCGTGGGTGAACCATTGCTTCCGACTATTTTAGCCAATTCCGGTATGATACTTCTGGCCGTCTGGCTGATGCGAGCAGGCTTGTTGGCAGATAACGACCAAGCTTTTGGGGGCGGGGTTATGTACTTTTTAATGTGGTCGGTGGTTCGTTATGTAGATTTGTTTGGCGACTATGGAGGAATGCTGGGAGGGGCGCTTATTTTTTCCTATTGCGGCGCCATATTATTTGCACTGGCCTATTTTTGGCGCCATCGAAAGGTGAAATCTCATGACTGATCCAACCGTCAGTCAAAAGCAGCGTCGAATGGTTGGAAATACCAGCATCATTAGGTGCATCGAATGGTTGAAAGAACGGGAACGTATTTCCCTGCAGGTTTTTGCCGGATTCCAGTTTGCGGTGCTGTTGGCCATGATATTTCTGCACCTCTTGCCACACCTCACAGGAGAGACAATTTTACTACGCGTTGTGCCGGTGGATCCACGGGATTTTTTCCGGGGCGATTACGTGATTCTAAGTTACGATTTCAGTCGCGTGCCAAGACATAAAATTGAGGGAATTCCCCATTCAGGGTTCGGTGTAAAGAGGCAAGGCCAACCTGTTTATGTTTCACTTATTCTAGATGACGACGGCAACCATTGGAAACGGGAAAAGGTGAGTTTTAACCCTCCTGCCAGCGGTAAATACATCCAGGGAAAATATACTGGATGGAACCGAATTAATTTCGGCATCGAGTCCTATTATGTGCAGGAGGGCGAGGGGCGCAAATATGAAGAGGCGATTAGAAACAATCAGCTGACGGCCAAGGTCTCACTAACCAAGAACGGTAAGGCTCTTCTGCAAGATCTTGTCATCGAATAAATGCGCATCGTAGCGGCGAACAATATCTTTATTCGATAAAGAATCTCGAGAACTCCCCTCGATCAGATTCAGATTTCGCCATCAATACCCGTCCGATTGTGGGATTGGGAGTGTTTCGAAAATGGGACGTTTATTGCGGGAAGTTGTCACAGTGATTTTGTGAGATCCATAATACATTGTTATACAATGATTTGTAGTAAAAGTAAAATTTATTGGCACGAAAATTGGTTGAGGTAGTGATTAGATTCCTTGCGTCAACAGTTCATAGAGCCCCTTTCAGATTCAACCACGTTCGAAAATTATTCGTCGTGGCCGGGATCGTTATTGGTCGAAACTGTGGCACAAACTTATCGAAAAAAATTAAACCCCAAACATAAACAATTAAGAACGTTATGAATAAACTGATTAAATCCACTGTTATTGGAGCAACCCTGTGCCTTTTTGTTGGCGGGTTGAGCCAAGTCTACGGGCAAGCCCTGGAGGCCCCCCGTGCGAGTCAAAAAGGCAAAGTTAGCCAGCGGGTCGGTATAACCGATATAACCATTAAATACCATCGCCCGGCGGTCAATGATCGCGAAATCTGGGGAGCGCTGGTTCCTTACGACGAAGGGACGCCAATCCCGTGGCGGGCTGGCGCCAATGAAAATACGATCATCCATTTCAGCGACGATGTGAAGGTCGAAGGACAGGACTTGAAAGCGGGAGCTTATGGTTTACATATGATTCCGGCAGAAGACGAATGGACCATCATTTTCTCCGGAAATTCAACTTCGTGGGGCAGCTATACCTACAATCAGGATGAGGATGCCTTGCGCGTTAATGTAAAACCGGAAGAAACGTCCATGACGGAACTCCTGACTTATTCGTTCGATGAAGTGGAGACTGCTTCGACGGTTGCTTCCCTCAGATGGGAAAAGCTCAAGGTTTCCTTCAATATCGAGGTTGATGTTCACAATATCGTAGCCGAAAGTTTCAATAAAGAATTGAGGAACTTCCCCGGATTCAGATGGCGGGGCTGGAACCAGGCGGCCCAATATTCCCTGACCAATGATTACGATCTGGAACAGGGCCTGAAATGGGCCGAACAAGCGCTGACCAACCAATTCGCGGGAGACAAGAATTTTACCACGCTTAGAACCAAGGCTGACATACTGGCCAAGATGGGAAAAACGGAAGAGGCCGACGCCATGATGAAAGAAGCCCTGCCTCTTGGGAAAACTGGGGAAATTCATTTTTATGGACGTTCCCTCATCACCGCAGAAAAATTTGACGAGGCCATTGAGGTGTTCAAATACAACAAAGAAAAACATCCCGACGACACCTTTACCGTTTGGGTAGGATTGGCCCGTGGTTACGAGGCCCTGGGTGAAAAGGATAAAGCCATCGAGCACTGGAAGGTGGCCATTGAGGGCGCTACTGAACAGCAAAAACCCTTTTACAAAAAAATCCTCGCCAAACTGGAAGAGGGTGAATAATCCAAAACTTGCTATTTCGAAATTGGAATTGGATGACGGCGACTGGGGCAGCCCGGTTGTTCGATCTAAAAACAAGAATACACGCAAGTAAGTTGGAGGATAAGATGAAGAAAATCGTTTTACCAGGTTTGGCCATAATTTTGGCCGTCTCAGCGCAGTTAAATCCGGGATGGGCCCAGGTGGAGACCCCTCGATCCAGCCCCATGGCCTCCTTGAGCCAGGATATCGGGTTTGGCAAAGTGGAAATCGAATATTTTCGCCCCAGCGTCAAAGGGAGAGTCATTTTCGGCCGATTGGTCCCATACGGTGAGCTTTGGAGAACCGGCGCAAATAGTTCGACCAAAATCTCGTTCACCGAGGACGTGACTTTGAACGGGCAAGCTGTGCCATCCGGAGAATATGCCTTGTTTACCATACCCGGTGAGGAGGAGTGGACGATTATCATCCATAAAGACACCTCCTTCGGCGGTACGGGTAGATATAAAGAAGAAAACGACTTGTTGCGCTTTATAGCGGCCCCGGAGGAAACGTCGGATTTGGTGGAAAGTTTTACCATCGAGTTATCCGATGTAACAGACAACTCTGCGAGTCTCAATCTCGTATGGGAACGGACGAGGGTATCTATCCATTTAGAAACGGATACCGATACCCAAATCATGGCCCAAATCGAGGAATTTGCGAAAAATCCTCAGGCCTCGCTTTTCGGAAGCTATGCCCGCGCGGCCAATTATAATCTGGAAAATGGCAAGGACCTTTCCCAGGCGCTCGAATGGGTTGACAAGGCTCTCGAGATTAACCCCGAATCCTTTGTCGTCCTCCATTTCAAAGCCAGTATTCTGGCTGAAATGGGGGACTCCGAAGGGGCTCTTGAACCGGCTGAGAAATCTCTCGCCATCTCGCGCGAAATCAACGCTACCGGCTGGGTCATGAAAAACGAGGAACTCTTGGCCAAGCTGAGGGAATAAGCCGCCCGCATCCAATCATTGACTTTTTCTCCTCCCGGCGCGAAGGCAAGCGTTGAGAGTTTTCTTTGTCCCAAACACTGCCAATGAGCGCGTTTTGAAGATAATTTTTGCTGTTGCGACCATAAGCAAACAAATGAAACTCATGAAAACCTTACATCGAAAATGCCCCGCTATTGTTATTTTATCTCCTCAAAACTCTTACCTGCAGTCTTTCTTGTCTGGACAATGTTGCTAACCGCAGCAGCGACAAGGACTGAGGCCCAGGCCCCGCATAAACCGAACGCGGCGGAAATCCAGTTGGCCCTCAAGAAACTGAATGTGCTGGCTGGGGCTCTTTATATCGGGGCCCACCCGGATGATGAAAATACCGGCTTGATAGCCTACCTCTCGCATGGGGCCCTGGCCAATACGGCTTATCTCTCATTGACACGGGGAGACGGCGGCCAGAACCGGATCGGTCCGGAAATGCGGGAGCTTTTGGGTATTACACGGACTCAGGAATTGTTGGCGGCCCGGAGGATCGATGGGGGGCGGCAGTTCTTCAGCCGGGCCAACGATTTTGGATACTCCAAGCATCCCGATGAGACGTTTAACATCTGGGACAAAGAGGCAGTGCTGGCCGATGCGGTCTGGGTTATCCGCAAATTTCGGCCGGATATACTCATAACGCGATTTCCCGTTTGGCCGGGCAAGACGCATGGGCATCACACCGCTTCCAGCATCATTGCAGAGGAGGCTTTTGCAGCGGCGGGCGATGCGGATCGTTTTCCGGAACAGTTAGAGTTTGTGCAGCCGTGGCAGCCCAAGCGTTTGCTCTGGAATACCTCACCTTTCTTTTACCGCAATGGCGGCGAATTTGAGAAGACCGGAATGATTGAGGTGGATGTCGGCACCTACAACGCGCTTTTGGGTAAGGCCTATTCGGAAATCTCCGCGGAGAGCCGCAGTATGCACAAGAGTCAAGGCTTCGGCGCTTCCTCGCGACGAGGAGAGTTGATCTCTTACCTGAAGCATACGATGGGCGAAAAAGCGGAAAAATCGCTCTTCGACGGGGTAGATACCGGCTGGAGCCGTCTTCCCGGTGGAGCCGCTGTTGGAGCTGATCTGGAGCGCGCCTACGAGGAGTTTGATTCGGAAAACCCCGCCGGCATCGTTCCGCTGCTCTTGAAGGCCCGCCGTTCACTCCATTCTTTGGGTGATAGCCATTGGCAAAAGGTTAAGCTGGATGAATTGGACAAATTATTGGCCTCTTGTCTGGGCCTTTATCTTGAAGTTTCAGCAGGCGACTATTCAGTTGTTCCCGGAAGCTCGGTCGAGTTAAAGATTGAGGCCGTCAACCGCTCGGATATTTCCGTGACCTTGAACAGCCTTCAGATTTCCTTTTCCGGGGAAGCTGTGGAATTCGATCAATGGCTGGAAAACAACATCGGTTTCAGTCATACGCTGGAAACAAATCTTCCGGCGGACATGCCATTGACCCAACCCTATTGGCTGGAGGAGGAGGGCACATTGGGCATGTTTTCGGTAAAAAACCAAAAGATAATTGGCCTGCCTGAGAATCCGCCCGCAGCGTCGGCTACTTTTTCCGTCGATGTCGCCGGGCAGACGGTGGAATTCATCCGACCCGTTGTTTATCGATGGAACGATCCGGTGGAAGGCGAACAGTACCGGCCTTTCGAAGTTGTGCCGGAGGTTTCCGTTAATTTTTCGGAAAAAATTCTACTTTTCGCCAGTGGCGAACCACAGCGCATCGAATTGAATGTCCTGGCGGGGAAAGCGGACATCGAGGGCGATGTGCGGTTGGAGTTGCCCGAAGGCTGGCGGAGCGAACCTTTGGCGGCGCCCTTCAGCATGGTTCAGAAAGGAGAGCAGGTGACAGTTGTTTTTAATATCCACCCGCCCGGCGGTCAAACTGTCGGCCAAATGAAAGCAGTGGCGCGTGCAGGTGGGAGGGAGTTCAGGCGGGGACTGGTGCGGATCGAATACGATCATATTCCGGTGCAAACGCTTTTCCCGGAAGCCTCCGCCAAGCTGGTTCGTTTGCAAATCGAAAGAAAGGGCAACCTGATCGGTTATATTCAGGGAGCGGGGGATGAAATTCCGGGCGCCCTTCGGCAAATTGGCTACCAGGTAGAAGAATTGAAGGAGGGAGAAATGACCCTGGAAAACCTGAAACGCTATGATGCCATCATACTGGGTGTGCGAGCTTACAATACGTTGGATAATATTCGCTTCCAGCAGGCAAATCTTTTTCGGTATGTAGAAGAGGGTGGCGTAATGGTCGTCCAGTACAATACCAACCGCCGGTTGAAAGTGGATGAGGTTGCCCCTTTTCCGTTAAAACTCTCCCGCGACCGGGTGGCGGTGGAAGAGGCTGAGGTGCGGATTCTCCAACCGGATCACCCGCTTCTCAATTATCCCAACAAGATAACGGCCGAGGATTTCGAGGGTTGGGTGCAGGAGCGTGGACTCTATTTTCCGAGCGAATGGGATGACCGATTTGATGCACTGCTTTCCAGTAATGATCCGGGTGAACCACCCAGGGACGGCGGTTTGCTGGTGGCGGCTTATGGCAAGGGTACTTACATTTACACGGGATATTCATGGTTTCGTGAATTGCCGGCCGGAGTGCCCGGCGCTTTCCGTATTTTCACCAACCTGATTTCGGCGGGAAAATGATGCCAAATGATGCGGGATACATGTGCCAGGTTTCGGGTGTGAGGATTCGAAATGGCACAACACTCAGTGATTACCGAATACTGAAACCTGACACCATCTTACATCGAATTTCAATGAATATGTGCGTGGGGAATAATCGGAGAATGCGAATACTCTGAAATAACTGAAATAGGAATTATGTGGCGAAAATCATCCAAAAATGACCATGGCAGCCCCAATGGGAAGCCGCCCTTCCTCTCCAGTTGGCCGGCCGTTTACGGTGTTGTTCTGGGTATTCTGGCGGTGCTCATAGCCTTGTTTCATTTGTTTACCGTAAATTATCGATGAGCAGCCTGGATTTTATCGTCCTGGTAGGCACTCTTCTTTTCATCGCCGCCTACGGGGTCTGGAAAACGCGCGGCAGCAAAAGCCTGAAAGGCTACCTGAAAGGCGGCAACAGCATGAAATGGGGTGCCATCGGCCTTTCTGTGATGGCTACCCAGGCCAGCGCAATCACATTTCTTTCGACGCCCGGCCTGGCTTATGAGAGCGGAATGGCTTTCGTGCAAAATTACTTCGGTTTACCGTTGGCTTTGATTATCATTTCAGCCGTTTTCATTCCCATCTATTACCGTTTGAAGGTCTATACCGCCTACGAATTTCTGGAGTCGCGTTTCGACCTCAAAACAAGGCAATTGGGAGCGTTTTTGTTTTTAGTGCAGCGCGGACTGGCCGCTGGCATAACCGTTTACGCTCCGGCCATTATAGTTTCCACTATCCTTGGCTGGGATCTAAACCTGACCATTCTTTTGGTGGGAATTTTGGTGATTATTTATACCGTTTCGGGTGGATCGAGGGCGGTCAGCCTGACCCAGAAATATCAGATGGGCGTCATCATGGTGGGAATGATGGTGGCCTTTTTCATGGTTATTTTTAAATTTCCCGAAGGCATCAGTTTTGGCGAGGCAGTGGCGGTAGCGGGAAAAATGGGCAAGCTGGAGGTGGTCGATTTCTCCTTCGATATCAACAAGCGCTACACATTCTGGTCGGGGATGTTTGGCGGCCTCATTTTGGCCCTTTCCTATTTCGGTACGGACCAATCGCAGGTGCAGCGTTATTTGATTGGCAAGAATATTGCGGAAAGCCGCATGGGGCTGATGTTCAATGCCGTTTTTAAAGTCCCCATGCAGTTTTTCATCCTTTTTGTCGGAGTGATGGTTTTTGTTTTTTATCAATTCGAGAAGCCTCCCGTGTTTTTTAAAGAGGCGGCCATGGAGTCCGCTTATGAGACTTCCTATGGGCATGAGTTGAAGGCTTTGGACGATTCCTATACGGAAGTTTTCGCCGAAAAAAAAGAGAGCATTAACACCTTGATTGAGGCCATGAGAACTGGCCGGGAAGCAGACATAGAAATGGCCAGTAGCGAGCTTATGGCCATTGATGGCAAGGCCGGACAAATTCGCAGCGACGTGAAAACGTTACTGGTCAAGGCCGATCCGGCCATCGAAACAAAGGATACCGATTACGTTTTCCTGACCTTTATTCTCAACTACCTGCCCCATGGAGTTATCGGCCTGCTCCTGGCAGTCATTTTTTGTGCGGCCATGTCCTCGACTGCGTCCGAGTTGAACGCCCTGGCCTCGACCTCAACGGTCGATTTTTACAAGAGAATTATCCATAAAAATGGCAGCGAGCGCCACTATGTGCGGGCTTCCAAAATATTGACCGCGCTTTGGGGTGGGGTGGCTATATTTTTCGCCATGACCGCCTACCTGGTGGAAAATTTGATCGAGGCCGTCAACATCCTGGGATCCATTTTTTACGGGACCATCCTGGGAATTTTCCTGGTCGCCTTTTTTGTGCGATTTATCAAAGGCAACGCCGTCTTTTTCGCCGCCCTTATATCGGAAATCCTCGTTCTGGTCCTCTTTTACACCACCAACATCGGCTATCTATGGTACAACCTCATCGGCCTGGTCGGAGTCGGCATTTTCGGTTTCCTCCTCCAGGTTGCGCTTCCCAAGCGTTGGAAGGCGTAATATTCAATAGGCAGTGGTTGTTAGAAAAAATATTTTTAAACAATGACGGTGATAGTGGCTACTTCACCGACGGTGGCCGCACCCAGCCATTTCAGGATTTCAACTGGTAGATTAAATCCACCGACGCCGAACCCTTGAAGAAAGAAGATTGTGAAGGTGGAAATCACGCAAAAACCAAATAGCCAGAGGGCGTATTTGAAGGCTGTTTCGCGAAATTGTAGGTTTTGAAGTTCTCTATAATCGCCAAGCCATTTTTTGCCCGGTAGGGATGAACTTTCCTTTTTAAACGATTCTAACTTTTTATCTCTGGTTTGTATCCATTTTCGCATTTGACTTAAATGCGAGAGCAGGCATCAGGATTTCCTTAAAAACTTTTTCCTTCTCTTGTAGAGAACCAATGCTACGACCCGTTTGCCGTTCGCTGACGGCCCATTCAAAAAGGGTCAAAGCATTGTTGATAAGTTCTTTTTTGGTCGAAATGCCCGTCTCCGTCATTAATTTATTCATTTCCTCGAGCTGTTCAACCGGTACGTCCAATTGAACTCGAGTCATCGCTCGCAATTGTTTGTTCATTTCTCATACTCCTTATGGTTTAATCATAAAATGAGTATAAAATGAGTAGATGTCAAGCATTTTTCGATGAAAAATGGAGAAAAAATAAAAATAGAATCCTATGTATTCTATTTGTGAATCAAAATGGGAGTGGCGTCTTATTTGGCTTTGGCACTCTTTGTATCAACTGCTTTAAATTCTCGCTTTCGATTTTCATGGGCTTCCCATCGCGGTTGCGCATGCACATGATTATCTCGGACATGATGCTCACGGCTAGTTCTTCGGGTGTGAGGGCACCGATGTTCAGTCCGACCGGCGCATGAATTTCCTTGATGCGCTCCAAGGGTGTGCCGTTGTCGAGGAGGTCTCGAAAGATCATCAGGTTTTTGCGCTTGCTGCCCAACAATCCCACATAGCGGGCCGGAGTATTAATCGCCGTCTGCGTGGCGACATCATCGAAACGATGCCCCCGCGTAGCTACGAGAATGTAGGAATTGAAATTAATGGGCAGATCATTCAAGCCTTCGCTGTAGTCTGCTACAATCGTGGCCTCCGCCTGCGGGAATCTTTCCTTGTTGGAATACTCGAGACGATCATCCACCACAAAGATCTTGAAACCGAGTGATTGGGCCAATTGGTAGACGGCTCTGCCGATGTGGCCGCCACCCATAATGACCAACTTGGGCGGGGTCGTGAAACCTTCCACGTAGACTGCCGTGCCGTCCTTTGTATCGATGAATTCGTTGCTTCCCAGAACGGCGGCTTCTTGACCGGCTTTGACTACTTGATCCTGTAAATCTTTATCGTCAAGAGAGCCGGTAACCGTGCCGTTTTCACGAATCAGAAGTTTGGTTTCAGTATCCGGTGCACCTGGCGGTGTGGAAACCACCGTGGCAATGGCTACGGGCGGACCGCCCTCATAGGCTTGCAAGATTTCTTTTGCCAATGAGAGATGGTTTTGAGGTTCCCACTGTGGTTCG
>JAJFLT010000024.1 GCA_021772555.1 Opitutales bacterium
GCCCCCCAGGAACTGTTGGTGAACATGTAAACCGGGTCCACGGTCCCGAACAAAGTTTGCAGGCCGGGTTGGACGCGATCGTAGAGCGAGGTAAATTCGGGGGATCGATGGCCGAAAACCGGCGAGGTCATAGCCTCGTAGGTTTTCGCCGAAACCTCCACCGGACCCGGTATATAGAGTTTGTAGCTCATCGAATTTTTATTAAATTTACCAAAAATATTATGCCCTGACCTGCCATTTACGAATAGGTGGAATTGAAGTCGCCGACGCCCACTGCGTAGAATCGAACCCGATTAGACATCTCCTCGCAGCAGCATATTCGGTGTTTCGTGAACGGAATCTGACCTAGAAAAGACCCTCTCACGGGGCCGTCAATCCTTTATGATTATTTAGTCGATATTTTTTCGATGAAGGGCAAGATTGGGTAGATTACTTGCCTGCATGAGACAGGCGCCTTCCTCAACGGGATCAGTAGATCCTTTCGTCCTCGCCGAAACCATCAACTGATTCGAAGAGGAGGTATCGAAATTTGCAAAATTGCATGATCAGGCATCTGAGAGTCGCACTAGATAACAAGTTCGAGAGTTTCGAGCAATTTACCATCGACGTGGTTTACGGCAGAAGGACGGGTCGGCTCGTGACCTTCTACCAATGCCTGCTCTTTCTCTTATCCAAGATATTCAGCGCCATCGTGCAGATTCGCATGCTCCTCTACAAAAACCGTATTTTGCATAATAATTACCTCGGTTGCCTTGTCGTGGTGGTTGGCAACCTGACCGTGGGTGGAACCGGAAAGACTCCCGTGGTGGAAAAGTTTGCCCGATCCCTGGCTGATCGCGGGCGCAATGTGGCCATCCTCAGCCGTGGCTACAAAAGTAAAAAGGAGCCGTTGTGGAAAGTTTGGTGGCGTATGATCTCCCATGGCGAACCGACACCGCCCAAAGTGGTCAGTGATGGGAAAAACATTCTCCTCGATTCCCACCATGCCGGGGACGAACCCTATATGCTGGCCAAAAATTTGCCGGGGGTGGTTGTGGTAGTGGACAAAAACCGCGTCAAGGCCGGATTCTTTGCCATTAAAAAATTCGGGGTGGACACCCTGATACTCGATGACGGTTTTCAATACCTGAGGCTCAAGGGCCAGCTCAACCTCCTGCTGATCGACAAAACGAACCCTTTCGGCAACGGCAATCTTCTGCCCAGAGGTATCTTGCGGGAGCCGGTCAAGCATATCCGGCGCGCGTCCTATGTATTCATCACCAAGTCGAATGGGCAGAGGGATTACGAATTGGAATCGCTTGTCCAGCGCTATAAGCCCGGGGCGGAAATAATCGACTGCGCCCATCGCCCGCAATACTTGCACGAGGTCAACGGGACCGGCCGTATGGAATTGTCCGCCTTGCAGGGGAAAAGAATCGGCGCTTTCAGCGGCATCGCTGTGCCCGAGAGTTTCGAGCGGTTTTTGTGGGATTTTGGGGCCGAGGTGCGTTACAACCAGCGTTTTCTCGATCACCACCGGTTCACGGAGAAGGAACTCAAACAGATGTTCGGCAGAGTAAAAGTAGCGGGGCTCGATATGGTTGTAACGACGGAAAAAGATGCCGTCCGTATAAGCCCGGATTTTACTCCGGGAATACCTTTTTATTATTTGAGGCTGGAAGTGGATATCCTCAATGGGGTCGCTGATTTTGAAGAAGCCGTCTCCCGCATTTGTTTTCCTAAGAAGAAAATGCGCTCCACGCGGCCGCCGTTTCAAGGCGGGGGAGCTTAAAACTGAGCTTGAGGATTATCGTTGTCGTCTCCAAGTTAATCAGCTTTAAGAATTTGCAATTCAGGTTAGGTAGAATTATATTTCCAGGAAATGTCGAATAAAGTAGCAATCGGTGAACGGAGCGCGGTTAAGGATACCCGCGACCTCGAGATCAAGGACGCCCAGTTGATTTTTGAAACTGTGTGGGCAAACCTTTTGGAGGAATTCGGGGAAGACGGTATCCGTTTTCCCAATGAAATATTCTGGCTCAATGGAGCACCGGGAGCAGGGAAGGGGACCCAGACGGATTTTATCACGCACTTCCGGGACATGACGGCAAAGCCGATTGTCGTAAGCGATTTACTGGAAAGCCCCGAGGCGGCGCGGATGAAAGACGCCGGGCTTATGGTGGGCGACCGCGAAGTGACTTCCCTGGTTTTAAAAAAATTGCTGGATTCGGAATACGAAAGCGGCGCTGTCATCGATGGCTATCCCCGCACAAAGGTGCAGGTAGAGTGCCTGAAATTATTATTCAATAAAGTAATTCAGCTTAGGCGCAACCGACTTGAGAATGGGTTTAAAGATGTCCTGAAAAAGTTTACTTTCCATATCGTGGTGCTCTTCATCGATGAAGCTGAGAGCATCGCCCGGCAGCTTTTGCGGGGGCGCCGAAGTATGGAGCATAACGAGCAGGTGCGCACCTCGGGAATGGGGAAAATCAAAGAATTGCGCAAGACCGATCTCAGTGAGGAAGCTGCCCGCAGCCGTTACAACACCTTCAAAGAGATAACTTACGAAGCGCTCAAGTCCCTTCGGGAAGTGTTTTACTATCATTTCATCGATGCCCATGGGAGTATCCCGGAAGTCCAGGGCCTCATCGTCAAGGAACTGCGCTATCAGAGTTCCCTCGAATTGGAGGGCCCAACCTATGATCGGCTCCAGACCATTCCCGTGGCCAGCAACATCGTGATCCACGCCAGGCAGGAATTGATCCGGCGGTTGGATGACTACGAGCGGAACCACACCGAATTGTTCAAAAAAGTGGTAGTGTTGATACAAACCAAATTTTTGCCCATAGTGGTAAAGCATGCCATATCGGGGATGGCTTATATCAATTCGGAATCCGAAACATTTGGCGACCCGAAGGCCTTGGCCATGTTGATCGATATTTTTTCCGAACGCGGGTATCACGCGGTAGTGGATATACGCCGGTATCAGGTTCCAGATAAAATCGACCGGGATACTTTTGAGATCATCACCAGAACCAAGCAGTGCTATCGTTTCCGCATCAGTTTCGCGGGTTCAGAAATACGCCGGGGGCGTTAACTGGGCAATTTTTTCAGTGATGGGTGCCCGGGCGGAGCCGCTGTAGGAGCGATTTGTTTAGCATCACTCTTTACTGCCTTTGCAGGTATTGCGTTTTTAAAGAATCGTTGAATACTCCCGCCCTATGGATCCAAGGTTAAACAGATTGGCGGAAATTCTGACCGGATTTTCGGTTAAATTGAAACGGGGCGAAAAGGTTCTCATCGACGCCTATGATGTGCCTGACGATATGATTGTGGCGCTGGTGCGGGCCGCCCGTAAACGCAAGGCAATCCCCTTTGTGCAAATCAATCATGGGCGTATTTCAAGGGAATTATTGCGCGATAGCTCGGAGGAGCAGTTCAAGATCGCCTCTCGCCTCGAGTTGCGGCGCATGAAGCAAATGGATGCCTATATTGCTCTGCGAGGCTCCCACAATATTTTTGAACTTTCGGATGTGCCCTCAGCGAAAATGAAGATGGCCCTCAGCATCATGCGACCGGTAATCGATTGGAGGGTGAAGAAAACCAAATGGGTGGTTCTGCGGTGGCCGACGCCCGCCATGGCCCAGCAGGCTTCTCTCAGCACGGAAGCTTTTGAAGACTTTTATTTCCGTGTCTGTACCCTCGATTACTCTCGCATGATTCCCGGCATGAGGGCGCTGAAAAAATTGATGGACCGAACCGACAAAGTTCACCTTACCGCAAAGGGTACGGATTTGCGCTTTTCGATCAAAGATATCGGTTCGGTGCCCTGCGGCGGCGAATATAATATCCCTGATGGTGAGGTCTTTTCCTGTCCGCTAAAAACCAGCGTAGAGGGCCATGTAACTTTTAATGTACCTTCAGTTTATCAAGGAGATTCGTTTGACAATGTGCGACTGGAATTTGCCAAAGGGCGTATCATAAAGGCAACATCCAACCAGAATTCCCGGAAATTGAATAAAATCCTCAACTCCGATGCCGGGGCGCGCTATATTGGTGAATTCGCCATCGGTTTCAACCCCCACATCCTGGAACCGATGAGTGATATCCTCTTCGATGAAAAAATCGCCGGTTCCTTTCATTTTACGCCCGGCCAGGCCTATGAGGAAGCCAACAACGGCAACCGTTCCCAGGTACACTGGGATATGGTATGTATCCAACGCCCCGAATACGGCGGAGGAGAAATCCACTTCGACGGCAAGCTCATTCGCAAAGACGGCCTCTTCATCCCAAAATCCCTGCAAAAACTAAACCCCGAATACCTCCTGGGTTAAACCGGGTATGGCTCGCTGGTTTTAAACGCGGGTGATACGAATCCTCGTTCGACCAAAGCCGGAGAGCCTGATTGGATTTGTATGAACGCTGAAACTTTCTATACGATATGACTATAACAATACGGATAGTATGGGTTTTATTGATGGGCCTTACTCCCTTAATCTTGGAAGCTGGCGATACTATTAAAATTGAGAAAGGGATTTCCCAATTGTTTGTAGATGATGCTCTAATCGAATCAAGTGAGGGCTTGGTGCGGACACTCCACCAGCCGATTAAGGATTACGGAGGTGATCGGCCGGTAATTGCGGTGGACAAGGCCTTTGGTAAATATCCGGCGACGCTGGAGGCTAACGGTACCATTGTTTTTGATCCCGGACTGAAGAAATATGTGATGTATGTCCTGGTCTTCGCAGCGTCGCTGGGCAAGCAAGAACCGGACGGTTGGCAGCGCACGCACCTGCTTCGCTACACCTCGAAAGACGGACTGGATTGGATGGCCGGGGACGACGGCGAACGAGAGCAGGTTTATCCGCGTTCACGAATGGATCTATATGATTCGGAGAGCGGGAAATATGCTACCAATATCGACCTGACTTCCTTTTATTATGATGTGGACGACAAGTCCCATCCATACAAAGGTTGGATATGGTTTTCCAATTGGGATGACGGCCGTGAAGGCGCTTATTTTATGCGCTCAGCCGATGGGAAGCATTGGGAACGGGGAGAGCAACTGCTTGTTTACAGAACGCATACCTTTGTTCAAAATGGACGGGCGATGGAGGGGGCGGGAGATGTTTCCACCTTTTACCCCGACCCCGGGACAAATCGTTTTTTGGCTCTGATCAAGTTTTTTCAAAGTGATAATGATGCAGTTACCAACAACTTGTTTCGTTCACGGGCCTATCTTTTTGTCGACCGCATGGATGAGCCCATCGACCTGGATCGGATTCGGGAAATCGATCTGATTCCGACCGGGAACGGAACGGATGGTGACGAGATATATGATGAGTATTACGGATCAAGTGCGTGGCGTTACGGGTCGCAATGGCTGGGTCTCTTGAAAATATGGCATGGCAAGGGAGATTATCCGTACTCGTCGGCGGGGTGTGCCTACTTCAAGCTCGTTACGAGCCGGGACGGCCTTCATTGGGATAAGGTCGCATTCAATAACCCGAACGGGCAACCGGAGGTGTTTCTGCCTAATGGCAAAGAAGGAGGCAATAACGGCCAAAACGATGGAGGGTATATGACCGATTTCAGCCATAGCCCCATCCGTATAGGAGACGACCTTGTTTTTTATTACGGTTCGTCATCTTACGGCAAAAGATCTCCCGACGACGTGCGCGTAACCGGTGGCGGCATTTTTCGTGCCCGCTTGCGGGTGGATGGATTCGTCTCCGTGGATAAGGGATCTCTGACCACACCTGCGTTGAAATTCGATGGCAAAGAACTTTTCGTTAACAGCAAGGGAACGGTGAAAATCGAAATCTTGGACAGCAACGGCAAACGACTCGCTAGCGCACGTGCGGTGGGAGACAATATACGGCATCGCGTGCGGTTCAAAGGCAAGTCAATCGGAAGTCTGGTAAACAAAGGTGATATTCACTTCCGTTTCACAGTGAGAGATGGAAGTGAGCTCTATTCTTTTGTTGTTGAACAAGTGGTATTAAACTTTATTCAAACCGAGCCAAAGTAGCCAAAACTAGGTTTCCGGTAGTGTCATATTTGGGTGGCCAATGCTTGAAAAATCACTTAACTTGGTTGTTTTAGGCTATAACGGATTACACGAATTTAGACAGATTTATGGGTTATCAGGAGAACAGGGAAATCGTCGATTTAATACAATGGCTACCGAAAACGGAGACTCATTTGCACATTGAGGGGGCGTTGCCTTTTCACCTGTTGCAGGAACTGGATCCCGAGCGATATAAATCGCTTCCGGTAGGCTGGGGACAGGACTTTAAATATGATACTTTCAAGCAATTCGAGGACGAACTCCTAGGCATGGTCAATCACTGGTACACTTCTCCCGAACGTTATCATATTGCCGCCAAAGAGATTTTTCATTCCCTGGCCGAACAAAATGTAAAATACCTGGAACTCAGTTTTCACGCGGGAATGGTTGAACTGCACGATTTGCATGGCCCGGAAGTTGTGGCCGCGATCAAGAGCGCCGCACCCGTGGAATTGGAGGTGCGCGTTTTTATGGGAATGCTGCGGAATCATTACAACGAGAAGATGGCCCCGATTCTCGACGAGTGCCCCAGTTGGGAAGGACTTGACGGCATCGACCTGCATGGCCCCGAATTAATGCCCATCGAGTCGTGGAAAGAACGTCTTTGGAAAGCGGCTCGCGATGCGGGCCTGGAAACGAAAGCCCACGCCGGAGAATTCGGGGGCGCCGATTATGTGCGCGATGCCATTGAGTTGCTCGAGGTGAAAAGAGTCCAGCACGGGATTCGGGCCATCGAAGATCCAGAAGTGGTGCAAATGGTGTTGGATCGCGATGTCACCTTTGACACCTGTCCCATCAGCAATGTGAAGCTCGATGTGGTGGAAACGATGGAGGACCATCCCATTCGCCAATTATTCGACCAAGGGGTCCGCTGCACCATCAGCACGGACGATCCACTATCCTTTGGCAACCGCCTGGTGGACGAGTATGAGGCTTTGTCGGTAGACCTTTTCACCACGGTGGAATTGGCCAAGATCGCCCGCAATGGTTTTGATGTGGCGCTTATGTCTGATGAAGACAAGGCACCTTTCATTTCTCAGATAGATTCTTTCATTGCGGAGAATTAATTGACTTTTGCCGGTATGACCGGGGAAGAAGAATTTACCGTCGAAGTACCCTCCGGTATCGAGCGTGTGCGAGCGGACAAGGTTTTACACAGCCTTTGCCCGGAGTTTAGCAGGACCAGGCTACAGGCAATTTTCGATTCGGGTCTGGTTTGGCTGGATGATGAGGCCATCGGCAAAAACCACAAAATTTCGGCCGGTGGAAAAATCACCTTCGCGCCTCCCGCAGTGGCCCCTATGGAGCTAAAACCGGTCAATATACCCCTTGAAGTAATTTATGAAGACGATCACATCATCGCAGTAAACAAGGCTACCGGAATGGTCACGCATCCGGGCAATGGGACCGGAGACGACACCTTGGTGCATGCCTTACTTTACCATTGCGGTGAGAATTTAAGCAGTATCGGCGGCTCCCTCCGGCCCGGCATTGTGCACCGTTTGGACAAGGAGACCAGCGGCGTCATCGTGGCCGCCAAAAGCGACTCCGCCTATATGGAATTGAGCCGTTTTTTCGCCGAGCGCAAAACGGATAAGGAATACCTGGCCCTGGTATGGGGTATTCCGAAACTGCGAAGCGGAACCATCAGCGAGCCCATCGGGCGTCATCCGGTCCATCGGGTTAAAATGGCCGTAAATCCCAAAGGCCGGCCGGCGCGTACCGATTGGAAGATAGTGGAGACATATGGCCGTGACTTTTCGCTGATCAAGTTGAAAATCCACACCGGCCGGACCCACCAAATTCGCGTTCACCTGGCCCATATCGGGCATCCCATAGTCGGCGATCCCGTTTATGGGAAAAAAGGTTCGCAGATCGATTCGATCCGGGCCGAACGAACAATGCTTCACGCACGCAGGCTTGGGTTTCAGCATCCGGTGGAAAAACGACCGATCCTTCTGGAAGCCGACCTCCCCGAGGACTTTTTAACTTTGCGGGCTGAGCTTCGCGAAAAATTCGGCGGCCAATCCAAAGCGTAGATTGTAGAGAGTGTGCAAAAAACTGTCTTTTTGGGCTATTTCAGCAAGTTTTAAGAGAGTTAACAAAGCTACCGGAATAATGTCGGCTCTTGAGGCCGGCAATCCGGGAAAAGTCAGTCTCTCTTGCAGTGACATGGCACAAAGTTCATTGCAAAGAATACGCAATTCATTCACGAGCAAACGGTTGGGGTAATCCTCCAGTTTCAGACCTTTCTTTTGAGCCAGCAAGTACCGGGCAAAGGAGAAGGCTCCACCCGAGCCGATGAAAGGTGTTTCGCCTCTCGTAAAGCGAAAGCCGGAATCCGAAATTTCCTTTTGCACGGTTTTCTCAATCCGAACTACGGTATCGGTGCTCAAGGGTTTTTGAGTATCCGCAACATGCAATTCCATCAGGCGTACTGCGCCCAGTCTCATACTCGCTGTTTGTTGAGGATGCCCATTAACAACATCGATCAATTCGAGGCTGCCTCCTCCCAAATCGACCATTTGAAAATTTTTAAGGCCTTCCAAAGCGGGATCCTGAGTTGCTCCGAGAGCGATGTAACGGGCTTCTTCCCCGCCACTGAGTATGCGTAGCGAAAGGTTGGTCTTTTCTTTGACCGCTTGGATGAAATCTTGTCCGTTAGCCGCTTCGCGAACGGTGCTGGTGGCCGTTGCCATGACCATGTCGGGTTTGTGCCGATAAGCTTTTTCGGCCAATGCATGGACGGCTTCGGTTCCAACCGTGATTCCTTTTTGTCCCAATCGAGGAGTATCGCCTCCGATTCTCTGGCTAATCCTGGCATCGAGTGTTGCCTCTTCCAGAATGTTCAGTTCCGGCCCGGATTGTACGACCAGCAACTTGATCGTATTACTGCCGACATCGATGATAGCCGCGGTGGATTTTTTCAAAGTCATTATTGAACAGGTTGGTTTAGAGAACGAATCCGGATTTGGCGATGAGGACGACAAATTCCCCCTTCAAACTTTTTGCGAGCACTTCTTCCTGAACCGCTTCGACTGGCCCGGTGTGAAAGGATTCGTGTATTTTCGTGATTTCCCGAGCCACGCAAATCACGCGCTCGGCTCCAAGAACTTCGATCAAATCCTCCAGGAATTTAGTGATGCGATGGGTAGATTCAAAGAGAACAATGGTGAACTCGAAGTCCCGGTAGCGCTCGAAAAACCGTCTTCGGGCAGATTTCTTGGGAGGCAAAAATCCGGCGAATAGAAAACCATCGCTGGGAAGGCCGGAGGCGCACAAAGCGGTCGTTACGGCGGATGGACCGGGAATCGGTACGACCGGCAAATTGCGTCGTCGGCATTCCCGCACAACCCTGAAACCGGGATCGCTGATGGCCGGTGTGCCGGCATCGCTGACGATGCCGACCGATTGCCCTTCCGCGATGAGGTCGGCGATGGAGGAGGTTCGGCTTTCCTCGTTAAAATCGTGCAGGGCGGTGGTGCGAGCAGATATACCCAAATGGGAGAGGAGCCGCCGCGTTTTCCGTGTGTCCTCGCAGGCCAGCAACTGGCACAGGGAAAGGGTCTCCACGGCTCTTTCCGTGATGTCACCGAGGTTGCCGATGGGAGTGGCCACCAGGTAAAGGCAACCATGACCCGTTTCCTCGGATCGGTTATTGGCGTGAGGTCTGGACTTCCTTTTGGGCACGGGAGGGATCGGCCCTAGCGTCCCATGCCGGGAACCTGGCCCTCCCATTCGGCGGGTTGAGACCAGGGCACTGGAGTGGCATTCGGGTCTTTTTCGCAACCGGTAAAAAGCAGTAGGGGACCCACCGCCAGAAGTATTAACGCGACAAGTTTGTTTGTGGATTTTTTCATTTTCCGTTTCCTATTGAACAATAATAAATGAGAATTCGCGGTCTGCAAGCAATTGATGAGCGTAACCGGGTTGAGAGCCAGGGAGGACATGGCCAATACTGAATTGAGATTCGACCTTGGAGATTTCTATTAGGGCGACGGCGCCGAGTTCATCGATCAACTGCAATTTCATGGCCTCTTGAATACCATGGTCGCCGCCCAGGCTGATGGCCAGCACCGAATTTTGGGGGCCAATGTCGAGAATCCGGCCCGGCAAGCGTTCTCCCTGGTTTAAGTTGCCGGTGGGTTGAGCGTAGCCCAATGGGGATCTCGCCGACCGCTTCTGGTAGGCAAATAAGTCCGCTTTTAGTTTGACGATTTCATCCTTCAAAACCGAAATTTGTTCCTCTGTCTTCCACCTCGTGGAATGCTCAGAAGCATCGGAGTAATTAGTTTTCAACGCCACCAATTGGCGTTTAAATTCCTCTAATTCGCTGTCGCGGTTTCTGGAATTGATTTCCATTATCTCCATTCTTTCGGTCAGAAGGGAAATCTCTTTATGGGCCTGCAAATTTTCCTGCAACAAAGAGCCCGTTCTTGCTTTGGACGTATCCAGTTCCGATGCAAGGGAACTGATCTTATGGTTGAGGGTGGTGTTGGATTGCAGGATTTTTTCTTTGTCCTCACCTAATTTATGAGTCGTTTTCCGGGATGAATCGAGTTCCTGCGATAGATTGCTTTTCGCTATTAAGGTAAACGCAAGAAGGAGGGCAAGAGTTGCAGCGGCAGCCCAGGAGGTAAAATGAATTCGATTTTTCCCTATAATCGGCATGTTTTAGCGAGTGAGTTTAAATGGGCCTCTTAATTTAGAGGGTTGAGTGAGAAGGATCAAATTTATAACTGCCGGCAAAAATACTCCCGTTTTCCTGCTTAACGATTCCACTTATTGGATTGGCGGCTGAATGTTCGAGAAGTTTGAAGATAATTTCGGTATCGGCTTTGCGGTTCAGGGCGTCGGCCAACTGTTCCGCCGTGTAGTCTTGTTTTGGACGCTCCCGCAGGAAATCCCGAACGCTCTTTTTTAATTGGAGAAACGAAGCGGCCGCTTTCTTCCCGGCTTCGACTCCGGGTTGATGATAGGCATTTACGCCGACCAGGCTGGCGTAATAGCCGACCGCCCGTTCAAACAACGCGATCAACATTCCGACCGATGCCGGGGAAATTTTATCCAGAGTAATAGTAATGGATTCCCTTCCGTTTTCATGCAAAGCCGCCCGCGTTCCGAGGAAAAAACCATTCAAGTAGTCGCCGGAGGTGTTTCCAGGCTCGATATCAATGGAGTTTCCATCGCGGTCCTTCAGCACTTCCACAAAAGTGACAAAAAAATTCGCTACACCATCGCGCAACTGCTGCACATAGGCGTGCTGGTCTGTCGAGCCTTTGTTGCCATAAACGGCAATACCCTGGTGGACGACGTTACCCTGCAAATCTTTCTCTTTGCCCAGCGACTCCATGACCAACTGCTGGAGGTATTTGGGAAACAAGGCCAGGCGGTCGCGGTAGGGCAGGACGACCATGTCCTTGGCTCCTCGGCCTTCGGTGGCATGATGCCACATAAGGGCCAGTAGTGCAGCCGGATTTTCTTGCACCTCTTTTTGGCGGGTCAGTCGGTCCATGACGGCCGCTCCGGTGAGGAATCCGTTGATGTCGATGCCCTGCAAGGCGGCCGGGAGCAGACCAACCGGGCCGGTTTCACTGGTGCGTCCACCGACCCAATCCCAGAGCGGAAAGCGTTCGATCCAGCCGTTTTCCATGGCCAATCGGTCGAGCAAACTGTCCTCCCCGGTAATGGCCACGGCGTGTCGCCCGAAATCCAGACCGGCCTCTTCGTAGGCGATTTTTGCCTCGATCATGCCGTTGCGGGTTTCCGGGGTGCTGCCCGATTTGGAAACCACCATCGTCAATGTTTCACCCAGTAGCCCCTTCAATTCCCCCAAAACACTGTCGATTCCATCCGGGTCGGTGTTATCGAGAAAAAAAAGTTTTAGCCTGTCCCGGGCAAGGTCGCCGAGAGCTTGGCTAACAAATTGCGGTCCCAGCGCAGAACCGCCGATACCTATCAACAGCAGATTGCGGAAAGGACCTTTTTGACCGGCAATTTTTCCCGCATGAACATCCTCTGTGAAGTGCAGAATTTTTTCTATGGCGGATTCAATGGCCTCCCGAAATTTGGCGGATGGCGCCAGCGCGGGGTTTCGCAGCCAGTAATGACCTACCATCCGGTTTTCATCGGGATTGGCAATGGCTCCAGATTCAAGCGCTTCCATATCGCCAAAAGCCGATTCCATGCGTTTTCCCATTGATTCAAAAAACGAATCGGGAAAATTCATTTTGCTGATATCGAGGGAAAAACCAAGATCCCTGGCGTCAAAGTGGTATTTCTTGTATCGGTCCCAGGACATATTAATTGTAGGCTCTAGACTAGCATGGTATAATAAAAACCATTGTTAGTCGTTAATGAATAAAGGTTTAACAAATTATAAGCGAAAAAAAATTCTGAAGCACTTTTGCGAGGATATTCCAGCGTCCAAAACGGCTCGTTTGACGGGGAT
>JAJFLT010000231.1 GCA_021772555.1 Opitutales bacterium
CACCGGGCCCGGATTTTCCAGCCCCGATTGTTTAGAACCTTTCTCTTACCCATTAATACGATTTAGGTGGGGAAAATTAGATAAAAAAAGCGCCGATCGCAAAACTAGCGATAATCGGCACCTAGGGATCTACACGATGACCGGAAAAGGCCATCGCGCTAAGAACGATAAGAGCGATGAACTGGCCCCAAGCTATTCGTTCAGCTTGAAATTGAACGGCTGGATACGGCGCACCTTGACGGGTTTGCCGTTCCTTGTGCCCGGTTCGAATTTCCACTGCATGACCGCTCGGATGGACGGTTCCTCGAATTCCATTTGGCTGGATTCTTTAACCATCGCCTTGATCACCTTTCCATTTTTGTCGATGATGATCATCAGCTTGGTGAAACCCTCCACCCCCATTCTCTTCAAGTTGAACGGATAGATGGGAGGAATGGCGACGAGACGCCGTGGATTGTTATCCAGGTCTCTCAGCTCGAAAATGTCCATTTCCGCGATGGTTTGCGGTGTCATGCCGAGAGGAATGATGGCGCCTTTGATTTGCAGCGAATCGCCGAACCCGGGATTCAAAGCGGCATCGATCATGGCCAGATCGATCGGCTTCACTTCCTGCTCCAATTCGATTTCCTCGGGCTCGGGCTCGGGCTCTTCCTCGATCAGCTGTTCCGGCGGCGGCGCCGGCGGCGGGGTTATAGCGATATCGTCGGCCACAAATCGGTCAGACGTCTTACTGAGTCCAGAAAGCAATTGCGTAAGAGGCAGGGCTAAAAATATCAGCCCCGACAATGCCAAGGCTCCAAAAAAAGAGACGGCAGGTCCTTTGCTAATTCCCGGCGGATAATAAACATTTTTCTCACTCATGCTTGTTCCTCTATCTAGCGGCTAAAAGGGATGGGTGCCGTTATGCAATTCAGTAACCATAATATAGCACAAAATCGCGTTTTTTAAATTGATAATCCAAAATAATTTAATGGACAGAGACGGTTTTCATTAAAAAAATCAATAACATGAATAAGAATCATTTATACTGCAAAATATCTTGCCGGATCGCGATCCTGATAACCCTCGCAACCCTGAACGGAAGTCTTTTGGGCAAGCCCCAAGGCACCCTCGTTTTTCAATCCGATTTCGGGGTTACCGACAGCTACGCCTCGATCATGAGAGCGGTCGCCCATAGCGTCAGCCGGGACATTGAAATCTTCGATATCAGGCATAATATTCGGCATTTCGATATCCGCGAAGGGGCTCGTAGTCTTGCTCAAAATGTCCATTACTGGCCCGAGGGAACGGTATTTGTCTCGGTCGTCGACCCAGGTGTCGGAACGCCCCGGCGGTCGGTGGTTCTGAAGACGAAAAGCGGTCACTATATCGTCAGTCCGGACAATGGCAGTCTCAGTCTGGTGGCGGAAAAACTGGGCATTGCAGCGGTCCGGGAAATCGATGAAAAGGTCAACCGCAGGGCCGGCTCGGAAAGATCGTTCACCTTTCACGGCAGGGATGTTTATTCCTTCACCGGAGCGCGCCTGGCGGCGGGTGTTATCAGCTATGAACAAGTCGGTCCCTTGAGGGATCCCGAGGTGGTGGCCCTTCCTCCCGTGGATGCCCCGGAATTTCGCGATGGCGCCATCTTCGCGAGGTTAACCGGAATCGATACATTCGGCAATGTGAGTTCCAATGTAGATTTGAAGTTTTTTTCAAAACTCGGAGTGGGTGAATACTCGGGAATGGTGGAGGTGGTTATCAGAGAGGGTGGAGAAATAAAATACCAAGACGTACTGCCCTTTGTCCGCACCTTTGGTGAAGTTCCCTTGGGAGCGCCCATGGTCATTCACACTTCGGCGCCCCCGCATCATATCGACTTATCCATCAATCAGGCCAGTTTCGCGGAAAAATATAAAATCGAAACGGGAGAAGGTTGGACAGTCGAATTCAGAAAGAGTAGCCGGGTTAAATGACCCAACCCTGGGTCGAAGTTCTCCGGTGGAAAAGGAAAAGGCAAAGGCAACCGGTTCCCCATAATGCCAAGGTTGAGGGCTCGGGAATGGCCTCAAATCCTCCCAGATGATATATATTTCCATTGATACTGCTGATCCAGGCTTCACCCAGTAAATCGTCAAAGGCTATTCCGGACATGCCGCTAACTCCCAGAGAGCCGACATCGATGTTCTCAACGAAAGTTCCCGTTGGCGTTAAAATCCGGATGGTGTTCTGGCTGTCGCTGACCAGGTAAAGATTATCGTTGGCCCCCAACACCTCGACATCGCTGAAAAAAGCATCCCAGCCAGAACCGAATCCAAAACTATTGAGCTGGTTTCCGGTTATTGAATCAAATTCCCGAATAAGATCGTCGTTCCAATCAATGGTGATAAAAGTTTGGCGGGTGAGATGAAAGGAACCGCCCGTCAACACTCCTATAGGTTCAGCCAAATTGACCGAAGCGAGAAGGGAACCATTGGTTTTGTCGACGGCAATGAGACGTTGCGGATCCGTTTCACCATCGATGACCAATAAGGAGTTGGGGGGAACAATGGTTCCATTAATGTTGATCGACTGAAAGGCAAACTCGTAATCGGAATCATTGCCATTGGAGCCAGGATCAGAAATCGAGTTTAGAAGCGTGCCCGTGGAAGAGTACTCATGAATGGAGGTATTGAAAGATTCATGCAAAAAGAGGTGGCCGGAAACCGGATCGAAGCCGATCCCATTAATTTCGTCTATTTCCGACGGATTGAAAGAGTCGATAAAAAAGATTTGGCCGGAAATGGGGGCGCTGGAACCCAGGAAACCGATGGCCGCAATCACGAGGAAAGGCCAGCGTGTGATGGAATAATTACTATCTCCCCGCCCTTCCATTTTGTAATTCTAGCGTGGTTGTATTGATTGGCAATAAATTTATTTCCATGTTCAAAAAACCTTCGGAATCGCCTCAGTCTCACGAGGTGGGTTGATCCTTCATTTAGGGTGTGTTAAACATCCTTTTTCAGAATTTCCCCTATCCAGCGGCGGTGCGGCCCGGAGAGGGTAATCGCGTCCAATGCATCAAACGAAATCCACCTAAAATCGGAATTTTGAGCGATTTTTCGCGGTAAGTTTTTACCTGAATTGATGCTGTATATGCGTTCCGTTATCCTTTGGTTCCCGATGGACCGTTTAGCTTGTTTGATTAATGTTTTCTCACACCCATTCAGCGATAGATTCTCTGCCGGAGGCAATTCGAAAATGTTTGCCAACCGGGGACCATTGGAGGGAATCCGGCGCAGAAGTAACGATTTATCGTTTACCATCCAAATACGGTCGATACTGGTCGTAGAAATTTTACGGGATTGGAACCGCGGCAACGTTTCCTGTTTTCCAGCACTATGGGCCCGGCAAAAAGAGACAACAGGACATTGGGAACATTGAGGGCGGGCTTTCAGGCAAACGGTGGCGCCCAATTCCATCATGGCCTGGTTATGCCGGCCGGGATTTTGGTCGTCGAGAAGCTGTTCCGCCTTTTCGCGAAAATATCCGACCGCTTCTGAAATGTTTTTAAATTTCTTTTCCACATGATAAATCCGCGCCAGAAGGCGTACCACATTGCCGTCCACACAAGCGGAGGCCGTTCCGAAACTGATGCTCGTGATGGCCGCCGCTGTATAACGGCCCACCCCCGGAAACTTTTCCCATCGGGTGGCAGAAGTCGGTACTTTATCCAGCTTCACCAACATTCCGGCCAAACTCTGGAGGTTGCGCGCACGCCGGTAATAACCCAAACCCTCCCAAAGCTTGAGAACTTTTTCCTCCGGCGCATCAGCCAGGGTTTTGAAATCCCCAAAAACCTCCATCCAGCGATGAAAATAGGGGATGGCGGTATCGATCCGCGTTTGCTGGCACATGAACTCGGAAACAACAGTGCGGTACAGGGTCGCCTCTTGCCGCCAAGGCAACTCCCTGGCGTGGGCGTTGTACCAACATCCCAGTTTTTTACGAAATGCTCCCCGATTTTTCACAAGATTTGAGATAGCTTCTATTTACCAGTGGTTAGTTGATTGAACCGTCGCATAGAATCTGCATTAATGCACTGCAATGGCCAAAAAAGCAAAGAATTCTGACTCCGAAGGTCCCCCTAAAATCACTCTTTACACCATCGCGCTGGATGATGCCCAGATGGAAAAATTGAAAGAGTATTGCGATTTCCGTTTGTGGGAGTTTTACGCCGTCGATTATGCCCGGTTCGCCTTTAAAAACAAAATGCAAAAGGTTAATCTGGTCGGTTACAATAGCGGCAAAGCGGTCATCTCGGGCAAAGGCACGGAAGATTTCGTGCGCGATGTGCTGGAGGCCGAAATCACCGGCGAACCGCGCCTGGGCTACGATGAGGTGCATAATCCGGAGTGGTTCGAGACCCATGCCGGTCTCGACGAAGCAGGTAAAGGCGATCTTTTCGGGCCCGTCGTTTGCGCCACCGTCATCGCGAATGGCGATATCGTCCGCAAATGGATGGAAGAGGGCGTGCGGGACAGCAAAAGGTTATCAGATCCACAGATCTTGCGGCTCGAAAAAATCATCCGGCGAACAAAGGGCGCGGTGGTTAAAACGGCATTCTGCGGCATGGGCAAATACAACCAACTGATGTCCCGTCCCCAGGCCAACCTGAACAAGCTGATGGCCTGGCTGCACGCACGCGCCCTGGAGGAAGCTCTGCAAAAAAAGGACGTCCCTTGGGGCATGCTCGACCAGTTCAGCAAGCAACCTCTGGTGCAAAAAGAACTGAAGGAAAGGGGCCTGAAATTCGACCTTCGAATGCGGACCCATGCAGAGTCCGACCCGGTGGTGGCAGCCGCTTCCATCGCGGCCCGAGCCGAGTTCGTCCGGCAAATGCAGAAATTGTCCAAAGTCTTTGGGGAGGAATTGAAAAAAGGGGCCGGTGCACTTGTCAAAGCACAGGCCAGCAAGCTTATCGGCCAGCTCGGCCCCGACGCCCTGGGTGATTTTGCCAAGCTCCATTTCAAAACCTCCTATGAAGTCCTCGGTTTGCCCGTCCCGGTTAAAAAGGCCTGGGTCAAATACTAGACTGGAGAGCAGCCAAGAGGGTGTCTAAAATTTCCAGCCCAGTAAAATGAATTCCTTACGCCGATTCGACTTCCAGCAAATATCCGGTTGTGCACGGCTTGTGGGGGTCGATGAGGCTGGACGCGGCTGCCTTGCCGGTCCGGTGGTGGCGGGCGCAGTCTGCCTGCAAAAAAATTTCCTGCAAGGTTCCTGGTGTGAAATGCGGGCGGACGCTGTTGACGATTCGAAAAAACTCGATGCGGGGGAACGCGAATTCATTTTCAAGGAAATCCAAAATTTGAAAAAATCCGGCCAATTGCAGGCCGAAACAGGCCTGGCCAGCGTGGCCGAGATTAACGATCGCAACATATTGGGCGCCACACGGCTGGCCATGTACCGTGCCCTCGAAGCAATTGCCGAAACCACCCAGACCGACCTGTGTTTACCTTTGCAAACTGCACACAACCCGCTCTTCCAAAAAACAAGCGAAGGCACAGGCCAGGATGAGAACATTTCCAGCTTGATCCTCATCGATGGCAAGCCCCTCAAACCGTTCCCTTATGAACACAAGGCGATCGTTAAAGGCGACGGAAAATCGTTGGCCATTGCCCTGGCATCCATCCTGGCCAAAGTGACCAGGGATAAAATCATGCGCACCCTGGAACTCACCTATCCCGGTTACGGATTCGCTCAAAACAAGGGCTATGGCACTTCTGCCCATCGTTCGGCCATTTTACGGGTCGGCCCGACGGCGGAGCACAGGCCACTTTTTTTACGAAATATTTTCGCCCAAGAGTACGCTCCGGAGCAAACCGGCTTTCCCCTTGAAACTGTAAAATTGGATTAGACAATTGGAACGGAATCGACTAAATTTTATCCTATGACTACGTCTTCAACACCAATATTGCTGGGGCTCAACATCGACCATTGCGCAACCCTGCGCCAGGCCCGCTATCGCGATGCCGGCCGGGATTGCGGGCAGATGGTCGAGCCCGACCCCGTCGCCCTGGCCCTCTCCGCCGAACGCGCCGGGGTGGACGGAATAACAGTTCACCTGCGCGAGGACCGCCGCCATATTCAGGATAACGATGTGCTGCGGCTGCGCCAATGCATCCAAACCCGTCTCAATCTCGAAATGGCCTGCACCGATGCCATGGTGCGGTTCGCGCTCGATTTGAAGCCCGAATTCGCTTGCCTGGTGCCGGAAGGCCGGGAAGAAGTGACCACCGAAGGCGGGCTCGATGCCGCCGGACAACGGGAGCGAGTGGGCGCGATTGTTGAAACGCTTAACGCCAGCGGCATCGCCACCAGTTTGTTCATCGATCCCGAGCCGGAACAAATTGAGGCGGCGGCGGAAATGAAAAGTCCTTTTATCGAGCTGCACACCGGCGCATTCGCCAATGCCTACTACGATCTGGAAGCGCGTCACAGCGAATTGCAAAAATTGCGCCAAGGCATCGATCTGGCCCGCCAGTTGGGCATCACACCGAACGCCGGGCATGGCATCAATTACATAAATATCGCCGAAATCCGACAATTGCCACAGATCTATGAGCTCAATATTGGCCACAGCATAGTGAGCAGAGCCGTCTTTTCCGGAATCGAAGAAGCCGTGCGGGAAATGAAATTCCGCATGAATTTGGCCGCGAAATAAGAAATTTAATTCTCCGCCATCTTTGTGAAATTTAAATGATTCACGCCCACCCAATCCTCTCATGCCAGAAATCCATGGATTTCGAGCGTCAACTTTTGGGAGGTGAAGAAGAAAAGGAATGGAACGCCATGACCCGGGCCGGACGCTCTCTGGGAGAAGCCGTTTTGCGCGATTACGGGGAAATCGGTCCAATCCCGTCAACCCTCCGCGTCCTTGCATTGCTGGGCAAAGGACACAATGCCGGAGACGCCCTCATCGCCTGCCAGGAAATTCTCAAAAAGCATCCCGGAGCCCACATCAAGCTGCTTTTTGTCTACGGCTCGAAGGATTTAAAGCCACTAGCCCACCGCTGTCACGACAACCTCCTACGGGCGGGCGGAGAAAGAATCGAAACCATTTCCTGGTCCCAAAAACCGGTTGCCACCCCCCAAGAACCGGACTTTCATATCTGCCTCGATGGTATCTTCGGGATGCAGTTCAAGCCCCCCATGCGACCTCCCTGTGACGCCATCGTGGATTGGATTAATCGATTGCCGGTTCGGCTGCGGGCCGCCGTGGACCTGCCCAGCGGAGTGGGTGACGTCTCCGCCGAGGAATGTTTCCGGGCCGATTTTACCTATGCCACGGGAATCGCCAAGGAACCGCTTTTTGCCCCCCGGAATGCCTCCCATGTGGGCCGCGTGCGTTACATCGACATCGGGTTTTTTGAAAGCGGCCAGGTCGAGGAGAGAAAAAATTTCATCCTTCTGCCCTCGGTTCTGGATCCGCTCCGGGGGCTCAGGCCTACCCAGACGGACAAACGCTCCTATGGGCACCTCTTTGTTTTGGCCGGTTCCCGTTCCATGCCCGGGGCGGTTCTCATGGCTGTGCGGGCGGCATTGAAAAGCGGCGTTGGTTTGCTCACGGCCTTCGTGCCTGAATCCGTGGCCGCGCAATTTGCTGCAGCCGCCCCGGAAGCCATGTGGGTCCCCTGGCCGGAAACTCCCGAAGGCGGCCTCGCTCTGGAGGGATTTCATCTGCTGGAGAAAAACATCGCCCGCGCCACGGCCCTTTTAGTGGGTCCCGGAATGGGCCGGGAAAAAGAGACACGGGCCCTCCTGCAACGAGTTGCCCAGGAAATTCCCCTTCCCCTAATACTGGATGCCGACGCCCTTCAACCCGAGGTAATAGCTTCGGCGGCGCTACGGCCTGCCACCGGCGGAAGCGTTCTCCTGACTCCTCACATGGGTGAATTCAGGCGCATTGCGGGAACCGAAAATACTGATTGCAAAGAGTCGGAATTGATAAATTTCTGCCGGGAAAACCGCCTCCAGGTGATCTTGAAAGGTCCCCTCACCCGTATTTGTGACGGCTCCCGCATCATGGTCAGTCCATTCGGGGGGCCCATTCTGGCCAGAGGTGGCAGCGGAGACATTCTCAGCGGCTTGGCCGGAAGTCGGCTGGCTTTTCCTGGGTCGAACCCATTCGAGGCGGCCTGTCAAGCGGTTGTCTGGCATGGCTTGGCCGCCGACGCGCTGGCTCGGGAAAAAGGCGCCACCGCCATATGCACAACCGACATTATCGACAGCCTGGGCGCGGTCCTGAGGTATGAGTGAAGTTCTCAACGAGCGACAAGCCTTGATGATTCTCAACGGGCTGCCCGGCATCGGGCCGGTTTCCACAACCCGTTTGCTCAATCGATTCGGTGGAGATCCTCTGGCCATTTTCAAGGCTGGCCCGAAAACCCTCCTCGAAGTTGAAGGAATCGGCTCAAAAAATTCCAGCACGATCCTCGACTGGTCCAGGCATTTCGATCCCTCAAGGGAAGAATCCTTACTTCAAAAACATGGCGCTCATTTCATCACCATAAATGACGAAG
>JAJFLT010000232.1 GCA_021772555.1 Opitutales bacterium
TGGCGGGAAAGACCGGGACAACGCAAAAAGTGATCGATGGAAAATATTCTCACAACCACCATGTGGCCACTTTCAGCGGCTTTTTCCCCGCCTCCCGGCCTCAGTTGGTCATCACGGTGATCGTGGACGATCCCGAATTTCCCGGCACTGCTTACGGCGGTCGGGTGGCTGCGCCCGTATTTAAAAACGTGGCCGAGCAGCTTATACAATACCTGGCTATCCAACCGTCGGCTCCCATCGGAGAAACCCTTGCCTTTACGGAAAATACACGTGCCAGAAACTTTTAAAGATTTAACCTTTTCCTCAACCCGATCAGACCTTCTTATGGATCGTGAGACGGAAAATACTTTTTGTAACTTGAGTTCGCCCCAACCAATGGAGCCACGCCTTGATGAATTTCTTAGGGGAATCCACCTCGATGATCTCTGGGGAGATGGCGGTTGCCGGGTGAAAAGCCTCGCCACTGATAGCCGCAGGGTCGCTCCCGGAGCCCTTTTTTTCGCCCTTCCGGGATTGAAAACAAACGGGGATAAATTTATACATGAAGCCATCCAACGAGGGGCTGTGGCCATTGTCTCGACCAGCCCTCCGACGCACAATGAAGGTATCTGTTGCGCACAGGTTCAAGATATCCGCGGTGTTTTAGCGCGGGTCGCGGGCAGGTTTTACCGGCACCCGGAGCGCGAACTCGAGATGGTGGGGATCACCGGCACTAACGGCAAAACCACCGTAGCCCATCTGGTGCAGTATTTTTTGACGGCAACCGGACTGCGTTCGGGAATGCTCGGCACCGTAAAATACGATATGGGAGGGCGGACATTGCCTGCTGGCCGGACAACTCCCGAGGCGCCTGAAATATACTCCATGCTGGCGAAAATGCGAAACTATGGGTGCCGTCATGCGGTCATGGAGGTGAGCTCGCACGGCATTCACCAACGACGAGTGGAAGGGATTCCCTACAAGATTGCCGCCTTTTTAAACCTCACGCAGGATCATATCGACTACCATTCCTGCATGGAGGAATATTTCGAGGTCAAGGCGAGCCTCTTTACCGGCCAAACCGGTGGGATCCCGCAAACAGCCGTCGTCAATATCGATGATCCATTCGGACGTCGTCTGGTGGAAAAAATTCCCTCGGACAGCCTGTTGATCACCTTTGGAGAGAGCCCCCAGGCCGGTTTTCGCGCTGTCAATCTCGACCTGAAAGCCGACGGAACCACTTTTGATCTCCTCTCCGAAAACCAGACATTTCCGGTCGTTTCCCCTTTGCTGGGCCGTTACAACGTAAGCAATTTATTAGCCGCGCTGGCCATTTGTCAGAACCTCGGTTGCGACCTGCGGAATCTGATCGAACACCTCGGTGGTTTCGGTGGAGTTCCCGGACGCATGGAGAAGGTGGACGCCGGGCAGCCCTTCAATGTGCTGGTCGATTACGCCCATACCGACGATGCTCTCAAAAACGCTCTCGACATGTTGCGGGCCATCACGCCGAGAAGATTGTTGGCGGTTTTTGGTTGCGGGGGGGACCGCGACAGAAAAAAACGGCCGCTCATGACCAACGCGGTAATGGATCGTTGCGATTATTGTTGGGCCACCTCGGATAATCCCCGCAGCGAATCTCCCGGCGCCATTTTCGAGGACATGAAGGCAGGCGTGATCCATCCCGGCGGCATCAATTTTGTGGAAGGCCGTCGGCACGCCATCAGCCTCGCCCTGGATAATTGCAATCCCGGAGACTGTCTCCTCATTGCCGGAAAGGGTCACGAGACCTGCCAGGAAATTGCCGGATCGGTCCTGCCCTTCGATGACCGTCTGGTGGCCATGGAACTTTTACGAAAAAAAAGACTGATACAATTCTGAACCCAATCCAGCCATGTCTGAATACGATCCCCAACAATTGAGCCGGTGGGCGCAGTCCCGATGGACGGGCAAAGTCTCACAACCCATCACCGGATTTTGTATAGACACCCGCAATTTGCAGCCCGGGGAGGTCTTCGTCGCCCTCAAGACACCGCGGCGGGATGGTCACGATTTTCTCGAATACGCCACACGGCGCGGGGCATCGGGGGCGATTGTCTCCAAGATCGACACCAGCCTAAAACTGCCGCAATTGCTGGTGGACGATCCCCTCGATGCCTTGCAAACCATCGCCGCCAAATGGCGCCAGCAATTCGAGGGTCCGGTCATAGGGATTACCGGCAGCGTGGGTAAAACTTCCACCAGAGAGCTGCTCACGCTTCTCCTCGGAGAAGAGGGAGTGCACCGGACGGAGGGAAATCTGAACAACCAGATCGGGGTGCCTCTGTCCCTGCTCGCCATTTTTCCGGACCGGCACCGTTGCGCCGTGGTGGAAGCCGGGGCCAATGCTCCCGGTGAGCTGGAAGTTTTAGCCAAAATCATCGATGCCACGGCCAGCCTCATAACCGGAATAACACCCGCCCATCTCGAGGGTTTCGGCACGATCGATCAGATAGCGCGCGAAAAAGCCTATCTCGGCTGTTACACCCGGCCAGATGGAACCGTTATTTTCCCCCACTATTGCACCCAGTTCTCCAGTTTCGATAATTTTCCCGCCACGTCCATCATCCTGGCGCCTGAAAATACCTCGGGGCCGATCAACCTGCCCGCCTCCCAGGTGGTTTTCTGGAATGAGAACCGGGGCAGTCGAACCACTCGCGGTTGCTGCCTCACACTAAAGAAATCACCCGAGGGGGAAAAGCAGTTCGATTTACCTCCGGTCAGTCCCGGGATGGTTTGCAATGCCGCCTTGGCCATTGTCATGGCGGGGCAAATGGGAGTCAGTGACGAGAGCATTCAGGAAAGGCTCAACCGCTGGCGCCCGGCCAGCCTGCGCGGTGAAATCATTCAATATGGAAAAACCCTTTACTACGTCGATTGCTACAACGCCAGCCCCGCCTCCATGGTCGATGCTTTTGCCTCCTTCGAACTCAACATGCCACCCGAATTGCCTCGCCGCTATGTGCTTGGTTGCATGGCGGAATTGGGCGAGCAGTCACCCGAACTGCATATCGAAGTCGGCGAGCAGTTGAAACTGCGCCCACAGGACAAAGCCATGATTTGCGGTGTGGATGCCTCCAGCCTGCGCCGGGGCCTCATTTACGCCGGCAATCGCGAAGATCAGGTCGTTATTTTGGACACTCCCGACAACGCCCGTGAGGAATTGGCCGGATTCGAAGGGGCCGTTCTTCTCAAAGGGAGCCGTACCTATCAATTGGAAAATTTGCTGCCCGGCACGGAAGTTAATCTCGAGATTGAAAATCGAAAAGCATGTTGAGCTACCTGGCAGATCTTGAAGAATGGTTTGGGCCGTTTCGTCTTTTTCGTTACATCACATTGCGCAGCGTTCTGGCCGCCGGAACCGCCCTTATATTCGGTTTTGTCCTGGCTCCTTGGCTTCTGAGAAAATTACGCGCTTTCAATGTTTCCCAAATTTTGAGGGAAGCCTCCGAAGTGGGTGATCTAGCCTCTTTGCACGCCGGGAAAAAAGATACCCCGACGATGGGAGGGCTCCTCATTTTTGCATCTATCATGGTCAGTACCCTTCTTTGGGCACGGCCCAATATCTATGTCCTGGTGGCGCTCTTTGTTTACACAGCTCTTACCACAATCGGATTTGTCGACGATTATTACAAAATCACGCGCAAAAGCAGCGGAGGTCTCTCCAGCCGGGCCAAACTGTTTTGGCAAGCGGTGGTTACCTTTGCCGTCCTCGCCGTTTTGATGTTAAACGGCCAAACCAGTTTGTTGATGTCGGAATTGTGGGTACCCTTCGTTAAGGAGCCATTGATTCAATCGATGCCCATCTGGTTTCTGGCGATTTTTCTTTTTCTCGTCCTCGCCGGTTCCAGCAACGCCATCAACCTGACGGACGGTATCGACGGGCTGGCCATTGGTTGCACCGTCTCGGTGGCGTTGGTTTACGGCATCATGGCCTACGCGGCGGGCCATATCCTCATTTCGGATTACCTCTTCATCAGCAACGTGCCGGGGTCGGGCGAACTGGCTGTAATTTGTGCGGCCACGGTCGGGGCCAGCCTGGCCTTTTTATGGTACAACGCCTATCCGGCCGAGGTTTTCATGGGCGACACCGGTTCGCTCGCCCTGGGCGGTTTGATAGGTATCATCGCCTTTATGATCCACCAACCGATCACCCTTATCATTGTGGGGGGAATTTTTGTTATGGAGGCCCTCTCGGTCATCATACAGGTCGTTTCTTACAAGACCCGGCGCAAGAGGGTTTTTCGCATGTCTCCCATTCACCATCATTTTGAGCTGAAAGGCTGGGCCGAGGCAAAAGTAGTCATAAGATTTTGGATATTGTCTTTGATTTTTGCCATCAGTGGTTTAGCAACATTGAAGCTTCGTTGAAACAAACCCACGCCATGAACTCAGTTGTTACAAAACTACTGGAACGCCCCGGCCCGCCGGTGGCCGTATTGGGCGACGGGGTGAGCGGAAAAGCCGCCCAAAACCTCTTGTGCCGCTTGGGTTTGACCTCCGTTTTGTATGATGAGCGTCCTTCCGATGGAAGGATTGATAGTTTTGACCAGGAAAAGGCTCAAAGACACTCTTTTGTCATATTCAGCCCCGGTTTTAGGCGCGATCATCGCTGGCTGCAAATGGCTCGCCCCGCCGGTTGCCAATGCTTCAGCGAGCTCGACTTCGCCTCCATGTTTTTCCGGGGCGAGGTAGTTGCCATAACGGGAACCAACGGCAAAACGACCTCGACCGAATTTTTGGCCGAAGCCTTCCGAAAAATCGGCCGTCAGGCCTATGCGGTGGGCAATAACGGTTGCCCGCTTTCCACTTTGGCCGGGAAAGAAAACAGCGATAATCAATTGGCTGTTTGCGAGGTGAGTTCGTTCCAGGCGGAGACTTTACGCCATCTTAGCTGCCACGCTCTATTATGGACCAATTTCCAGGAAGACCATCTTGATCGCCATGCAACTATGGAAGCTTATTTCACGGCCAAATGGAATCTGGTCCATCGCTTGGCGCATAAAGACTCCCGTTTTGTGGCGGGGGAGAGCGTTTTGGCCGCCGCCCGGCGCTATGGATTGCCACTGCCAACAAACGCTTTCATCGTTTCGGAAAATGAAGTATCCATCTGGCCTATGCCTGCTCAATCCGCCTTTGCCGCAGCGCCTCAGGCCTCCAATCTCGGACTGATCAGGCAATTCTGGAAATTGAGCGGACACCCGGAAAATGTTCTCAAAAATTGCGCCGAATCTTTTCCTGCTCGCAGGCATCGCTTAAGCCGTGTTTGTGAAATCGATGGCGTGTCCCTCTGGAATGATTCCAAGGCCACTAATTTCGCCGCCGCTCAGGCGGCGCTGGAATCGTTTTCCGGCCCCGTGCATTGGATTGGCGGTGGCTGGAATGGTGGCGGTAAGTTGACTGCATTTGCCCGCCACATGGCCGAAAAAGCGCGGGCGGCCTATCTTATTGGCGATACCGCCCAAACCATTGCCCGGGAATTCAGTCGGGCCTGTTCCCCTGCCCGCGTTTGCCGGAACCTGAAAGAAGCGGTGGCCGAGGCCATACGAGCAGCCCAACCGGGAGAAGCCATCCTTTTCAGTCCGGGTTTTTCCAGTTTTGACATGTTTGAAAATTATGCCCATCGCGGAAAATGCTTTGAAAAAACCGTTTTGGGTTTGAAGAAAATCCACCCTGATTATTAATTTCCCTATCACCTCCATCCCTACACCAATGAAATTAACAAAAATCTTTGCCATAGTCTTTAGCCTGCACCTCTGCGCCATCTGTTTTCTCTTTGTATTACCGGGTTGCGCCACAAAGGATAAAAAGGCGGATACCGACAAAAAATCCACCCTTGGAACCGACGACGATGAAATGGCTGCGCCACCGGCTGGAAGGGACGTCCATCCGGATTTTAATGCCGGTTTGACGGGTTCGGGGGAACCCACCGCCAGCCAACCCGCAGGAAGATACCCGCCCACCAGGCCCAGTTGGGATTTCCAGAGCGACACGACGGAAGATACACCCCGGGAAATTCTCCAGCCGGCCCCGAAATTACCGCAACCCACGGACACCACCAGACCGGAAGAAAATAAGGGCATCCAGATGTACACAGTTCGATCCGGAGACACCCTTAGTAAAATTGCCAGAAAGTACGGGACCACCGTAGCGAAACTGAAAAACGCCAATGCCCTCGAAAGCGACCTCATCCGCATAGGGGATCCACTCATCATTCCGGGCGGTTCCGGCCCACCGCAAAAGGCCCCAACGGCT
>JAJFLT010000233.1 GCA_021772555.1 Opitutales bacterium
CATTGACATCCTCGTCGCAACGGATGATCTCAAAGCCATATTGGCAAATATTTCACCACTAAAGGAATCATAACAATGATAAGCAAGAAAGTTTTTGGAGGATATGTTGGGGCAACACTGGTTGTTGCGATTACAGTAATACTGGTCTCGTGTGGTAAAAACACGCCCGAGAAAGCTGAATCGGTGCCTGTGCCGGACGGCAAGTCGCTTGCGACCGGGACCTTCGAGGGCCGCAACGATCACGTTGTGACTGGAAACGTCGAGATCGTTGAAGCCGAGGGGAAGTTCTACCTACAGCTCGGGGATGACTTTTCTCTCGACGGAGCGCCAGATCCGCGCGTGGGACTGGGGAAGGATGGCTATCGGAAGGAAACGTCAGCCGGAGCCCTCAAGGGAAAAACCGGGGCTTCCAGTTACGAGCTTCCCGACGGAATCAATCCCCACGATTACAACGAGGTCTTTATCTGGTGCGAAAAGTTCGGGGTTCCGCTCGGAGTTGCCAAGCTCAACCTAAGCCCCTGAGCCCTTGCCGATCCTTGCGGCGCTGTGCTGTGAGTCTCCCTGTTAACCGACTGCATGCCATCCAAGAAATAGCCAGCTTTCGATACCTTTACATACCATGGCTGTTTGCCATGCTGCTCGTGTCCACACTACAAACGAAACCTTGCTGGGGGAACGATATTTAGATTTAATATCATGGAATCCACCGAAGAAAGTGCATACAACATTAAGTGCACTGACTTAAAAAGGCTCGAATCGGGTCCCCGGACTGACTGATTAAGCCAGCCCGGGTCCCACACTACCTGGCCTACGGGTCCGTACCGGGCGGTTCCGACTAGACACGGGCGTTAGGCCCGTAGTGAAGAACTATCCAGATTCTGCGCATGTTGGGCACTCCTTGTTGGTGCAGCCACCGGTTGGTCAGGGCGCGGTGAACAATGCTAAGGGCACTCATCCGCCAGTATCCCTTACGACTGGGTCATTTTATCTGGAATTTTTGTGGAAATTACTTATTCTCATCGAGTATGAATTGGAAAACAAATCGCCGAATCGCGCTACCAGTGGCAGCCGTTTTCACGTTATTTTTTATCGCCGGATGCTACACCGTCCCAGAAACGGGGCGTACGGCTTTGAATATTGTTCCCGGCGGACAGATTGACAAGCTGGCCCTGGCTTCTTTCAACCAAATGAAAGAAGAGGGGGGAATTTCGGAAGATACCGAAATGATCGACCGTGTAAACCGGGTGGGACGGCGCATCGCGGAATCGGTGGGCGAGGATTTACCCAAGGCGGACTGGGAATTCGTCGTTTTCGACAACGATGAAATGCTCAACGCCTTCGCCATGCCGGGAGGCAAGGTCGGGGTTTACAGCGGGCTTTTCAAAATAGCCACCACCGACAGTATGCTGGCGGTCGTCATGGGGCACGAGATCGCCCACGTCGTGGCCCGGCACGCCAACCAGCGTTTATCCCGTGGAATCCTTGTTCAGCTACTCTCTGTAGGCGTCGATTCCGCCATGAAGGACAGCAGCACCGGAAGCCGCCGGGCGGCCAATGCAGCCGTTAGTGCAGGCGCTACCTATGGCTACCAGATGCCCTACAGCCGCCTGAGTGAGCGGGAGGCGGATCATCTCGGGCTGATTTACCTGGCCCGGGCAGGCTATGACCCCGTGTCCTCTCTGGAGTTTTGGCGCCGCATGGAAGAATCGAATACCGGTGAAAAGCCGCCCGAATTCCTCTCTACCCACCCGTCGGGAGAAACCCGCCGCGAAAAGCTTCTGGAATTGATGCCCCTGGCCCTGGAGGAGTATAAAACAGCCTTGGAAAAAGGCAAAGTTCAGGGCCAATAGATAATTCCCGTCGACCATGGAACGCGGTGTCGCCAACCGGAATCTTGCTCGACCACCCAATATCCACATAAATAATAAAGAGATTGGGATTGCGGCGTGGCAAAAGTTTTCACAGATAATGGCTTTATTAAAACCTGCAAAATAAAGCATCCAAAGAAATATTTGCGGGGCTCGTTTTTATTGTTAACCGGCTCCATTTACCTCCTTGGTCCGCTTGCCCATGCGGTATCGCCGGAAGCCGAAAACCGCTCCCGGCGATACGTGGAAAAAGGCAAGGAATTGGCCGATGTGGGAGATGCCCAGGGCGCCATCTTTGATTTCACGGAGGCCATACGGGTCGATCCGGAAAACTCCGAGGCCTACGTCATGCGGGGCAAAACCCGTTACGAGCAGGGCAATACCGACGGGGCCATCTACGATTACACCGAGGCTATCGAGGTCGACGCCCGCCAGGATCAAGCCTATTTTGAACGCAGTAAAGCCAATACCAAAAAGTTCGACTGGGTGGGCGCCATCGAGGACCTCGCCGAGGCCATCCGCCTGAAACCGGGCCACCTGCCCTACCACCTGGCCCAGGCCCATTTGCGCAGCAAGCGAAAGAATTACACCGGAGCGGTCGAAGATTACGACCGGATGCTCGATATTTTGCGTCAAGGCGATTACGACTCCAATGGAAACTCGGATCTTCAAGAATTTTTGCTCATCTTGAACAGAGGCAAAGCCAAATTTTTTGCCGGCGACTCGGAGGGGGCATTGCGTGATATCAACAAAGCCATAAAAATGAACCGCCGGTTTTCCCTCGCCTACCTTTTTCGGGCCGAGGTGAAATTCGCCCAAGGCCTCAACGACAGTGCTCTGGTTGATTACGGTAAGGCTATAAAACTGGACCGTAACGCAGCCGAAAATTATTTCGGGAGAGCTTTATTTTACTACTCCCAGGATAAACTGCACGAAGCCCTGGCAGATATCGACAAGGGATTGCGGCTATCCAGGGAAAACACGGGAAGAGACTACGCCCGCCTATGGCTGTGGATGACACGGACCCGATTGGGGGAATTGGAAAAGGCCGACCTTGCCCTGTCCACTCAACTGGAAAACCGCCCCGATGAATCGATAGGCGATTGGTATGAAAAAATTGGACGCTTTGCCCTGCGCCAGGAAGATGAGGATGCCTTGTTTAAAATAGCGGCCGACGAGGACCCCATCACGGAGCGTGAGCAACTTTGCGAGGCCTACTTTTATGCCGCCCAATGGCGCCTCCATAACCGGGAAAAGGAACAAGCGGAGGAATTGCTCGAGCTTAGCCTGGATACGGAAATCGTTGATTTTTACGAATACGCTGTTGCCCGGGGGCAACTGAATCACCTCCGTGCCGACGAATAAACCCATAGTGGAAAAAATAGTGCCATTGGAAAGGTCTTCCTCTTCCCTGACACCCGAAACCCGACACCTTTCCTCCTCTATTGAATATCAAATTCACCCGCTTTTCGGTCGAAACACCTTCATAATCGCCTCGTTGCTCTCCAGGTAATCGCCCTCGATCAAATCAATGCAGTAGGGAATGGCGGGAAAAACGGCTTCCAGGCATTCCCGGATGGCCTTGGGTTTGCCCGGAAGGTTGAGGATCAGGCAGCGGCCTCGAATTCCCGCGGTTTGTCTCGAGAGGATGGCCGTGGGAACATAGCGCAATGAGGTTGCCCGCATCAATTCGCCGAAACCGGGCAGCAGCTTGTGGCAAACGGCCTCGGTCGCCTCGGGGGTAACATCGCGGGGAGCCGGTCCGGTCCCGCCCGTGGTCACGATGAGGCAGCATCCTCGATCATCGGCCATCTCGATGAGGATATTCTCAATCAGCGGCTGCTCATCCGGAACGACCGCATATTCCGGCTCCCAGGGCGTTTTCAGGTATTCATTGAGCAGGGCCACGGCCGCTTTTCCAGGTATATCCTCATATAAGCCTGCGCTGGCACGGTCAGATACATTGACGATTCCGATCTTTGTCATGCTTGTGAATTGCAGCCACAAAGCCAAAGAGACAATCTTCTTTTTCCGCCCGGGAAAGCAATCGGGAAAACCGGCATTGAATTTTCGGGCCGCAGCGGTCCCTCCAGTCGCCGATTGTGACGCTTTGGAAATCCCTCGCACTTTTTCTTGATTTCCGAATTAAAAGACATAAATTCTCGCAGCTTGTGATTCCTCTCTCCGCCCCGTCCCTGACTATTTAAAAGCCGGAAAATCGATTGTTACCCAACTGTGTCAGCCAGTAACCTACAAAGCTTAACCAGTCTCCAGGGTGAACGACTTCCGTCCGGCAAAGGGCGTGGCCGGCACGCCTCTTTCGTGATAAGAAAAGGCCTTGATTTGCCCATCACGGGAGGACCGGAACCAATCCTCGAAGAAGCCCCCAAGGCTGGCCAGGCAGCCGTTTTGGGCACGGACTATCTCGGGTTGAAGCCCACAATGGCGATTGCGGAGGGTGACCAGGTCAAGCGGGGTCAGCTTCTTTTTACGGATAAGAAAAATCCCGAAGTGCGCTACACCTCGCCCGCCGGGGGAACGGTTAAAGCAATCAACAGGGGTGAAAAAAGAGCCCTCCTTTCGGTAGAAATCACAGTGGATGATGTGGAGGAGGAAGAAACTTTCACCTCCTACGAGGCCAACCGGCTCTCCACCCTTTCCGCCCGGGAAGTCAAAGACAACCTGCTGGCTTCAGGTCTGTGGACCGCCTTGCGGTCCAGACCTTTC
>JAJFLT010000234.1 GCA_021772555.1 Opitutales bacterium
CACTCCAGCGTGGAACTCCGCGGGTCACGAACGTGAACTATCATTTTTTCCAGGCAATGATTCAGCACCGCCTTGTTCTCCCGCGAGGCATCAATGTGCTCCTGTGTTACGGCTCCTCCCTGAGCAAGAAAAACTATATTGTCGGGAACAATCAGGTCCAAGGGGAACCTTTGAGCTGAGACCCTCATCATGCCCAGATCCAGACCTTTGGCAAAGGCGCTCCAAAGGTAGATGGAACCTGATTTTGGCAACGTGTTCAAAAAGATACCGGGCAGATGCTTTTCCCGGGATTCAGTGACATGATTTTCAGCGCTCATTTTAGTGGTGCCCAATGTATTGTAGAAGTGCACTTGCCTGTCGTCTCCATTAATTATTAAATATCAATAATTTAATGGTTAGTTCAAGCCGAAGATTCTACTTAAAAGGTTGATTCACTATTGCTACCAGACGATGTTAAACAGGTGCGCGGCAAACTACGTGTCCACCGAGGCCATTGGATGACGATACACGAACGAGAGGAATTATGAGCATCAAAAGTATCGAGCACTGCGGAGTTCTCATTCACGAATGCGATCAGGAGGGTGAACGACGCACTGACAATACAGTACCGGCCCATCCGAATGGTATTCCGGTAAGTGAAAACCGCTGGCTTCTGGTCTATGCCACACGTCGCTTCAGGGGCAACGACGATGATTGCAGCATCGCCTATCAAATTCGTGCGGACAGGCCGGATGGGAAGTTGATTCGCGAAAGTATACTAGCGAAGGCGACGGATGACTGGCAGGAGGAAGGGCTCCGATCCGATGTGCGCTACAAGCTGCTGCATCGGCAACCGACTGCTTTCGGAGTCCCCAAGGGCGCTTTTATTAATGGCCGGCAAGCGCCGCATGCAAATGTCTTCATAATTTCATGGATAAGGGTAGCTCGTGAATATGATCCAGTCTTGAATTATGTTGAGGGAACCAGCCTGAATTCCGAGATGGTAAACTCTACCCAAATTGTCCAGTGGACCCAGGTTAGATTGAACGAGGCTGGTGACGACATCGAGACAATCCGGCCGATAAAACAATTACGACAGTCCGGATATGAGTCCGGCCCGGCATTCTGCTCCCTCGAAAATGTGAAGTGGACCATGACGTATATGCAGGCGGCCATACCCTATAACAAAGATTGCACCGAGTGGGTTGAGACAGCCATTTTCGACGCTTGCCGCACGGCCCCGCGGAAGTACCGTTACAGTGCCTCGGAGGGGTGTTATGAATGGGTCGAAACGGGACCTTTTCTCTCAGACGGGAAGGGACCACATGGCAATGTCTTCCTGATCCCACTCAAAGAGGGATGGGCGACAGTTCGTATCTACTGTCAATTCGAAGGCCACGTGTGGAGCGGGCGCGGCCTTGGCTGGACCCGTTTGCCCAGTCATTGAAAGCCACGGATCCGATCCGCCCAGCAGAACCCGCCGCGCGTCCGCCATCCACTTTCTACCTTTGTTCAGATGGTGTATTGCGCTGTTTTGGGGGAGAAAAACCTAGTTCCCCGTATGGAATCGAGCGGAATCCGCTTTATTGTTGGGATATCGATCCCGATGACGGATTCCGGGCCACCAATCAGCGCGTGGTCTTTGATACCTTTCAGGCCGGTCTCCCGATCAGGAAGTATGCGAGGCCGATGCTTGATATGAGCAAGCTGCTTCCCCAACAGGGTTCGGCCCAGTATCTGGTTCATCGGGTACTTGCCACGAGCATGTATCACGAGCATGTGCACACACATCCTGAATTCTGGATTTTTCCGCCTTTGAACAAGGCTGAAATTGAGAGTTTTGGGATTTACTACGCCAAGATCACCTACGATGAGGTAGAACCGCTACCCTGGAGTTTCCAATCCCGGAAGATGTAATCGACGCCATCACCTCTGGCATCAATTTCGGATAAATATCTGCTCGAGAAAAAGTGAGCGTTGTAAAGCACGGTAAAGGTCCTCCCCGTTGATCAGTTTGGGAGCGTTGCCGAGGCGGTTGCGCGCTCCCCAGACCCCACGGGATGAGCCCATACCGATAAAGGGAACCTGTTCGGTATAGAGATCGCGGATACGCGCCAATTCCTGCTCCCGCACCTGTGTCTCCATGGTATATTTAGCCCGCTCGAGATGTTCCAGTATTTCGCGCAGCCATTCCGGCGCTTCCCGATCCGCGTTTCGGTGCCAGAACGGCAGGTTCGGACCTACAGGGGCGTACATATGCGTCTGGCCCAGTAAATGCGTGGGTGAACGCGTTATCGTTACCTCGAAATCACCGACGATACGGCGCGGGACAATAATTTCCTGCAATGCGATGTTAAGATCCACCTTGATGCCGACGGCTTCCCAGTAGCCCGCAACGAGCTCGCCAAAATCCGGGACCAAACCTTGGGAAAGGCAATCGAGAACCAACCGGAAAGGTGAACCGTCTCTCAACTCGCGGATGCCGTCTCCGTCCACATCCCGGTATCCCGCCTTATCGAGCATGGCGCGGGCTTTTTCGGGATCGTAGTCGGAATGGCGAAGGGCCGCTTCCTCGGAGTAATAAGAAGTGGCCCGGCTGAAGGAGACACACGATCTCTCGTTGAAGCCGTTGGCGAGAAGCTGGCTCATCTCGTCGCGATGAATGGCGTGTGACAAGGCGATTCTCACCGACCGATTGCGAAATGCCTCGCGCAAAACCGGCCGATGTGCATCCCAGTTCAGAAAAAGGTTGTATTCCGGACTCGGCACCGAAAAGCGCAGGGTATATCCTCCCCGGCGCTCCCCAGACTTGACTGCTGCATACTGGCTAGACATGGCGGTAGCACTCAAGATATCGAGTTCGCCGTTCTGGAACTTGAGCAGGGCCAGCTGATCGTTCGCGAGGACCGTGAATTGCAGAACATCGGCATAGGGCAGCTGATTGCCTTCGGTATCCACTTTCCAATAGTAGGGATTGCGTTCATATTCCACCATGAGGCCGCGTGTCCATTTGGACGCCATCCAGGCGGAGAGGCGTGGGATTCCGGGACTTAATGCTATATTAGCCCGGGTGGTCAGCTTCTTGAAATTATCGTAGGTCGCCTCTGGATTGTATCGCGGGTGATGCCGTGAGAAAAAATGTTTCGGTATGGCGATATCGTCGTGACACAAGGTGCTCAGTATCCAGGGCAAAGGTCGTTGGGAAGAGAGGAGAAGAGTCCATTCGTCTTCCTTTTCCATAGAGACCGGAGACCCCGCGTTCGTCCATCGGCTGGGAAATATAGGGTCCTGCCGGGCATTTTCGTCGAGAGTCATATCTTCGTACCAGAAGAGAATGTCGTCCACCGTAAAAGGCGCCCCGTCTGACCATCTCAATCCCTTGCGAATGTTCAGGCGGAGTTTCTTTCCATCTTCAAAAAAAGTATATTTCTCGGCCAGGTTGAGAATTTGGCGGTTGGGCAGAGGTTTTTCATACCCCAGAAGGTTTTCACTTAACATCTTGCGAATGATGCCCTCGTCAAAAACGTCGGTCACGAGTCTCTGCCGAATGGTGCCGCCGAATTGACCAATTTCGTGGACCGGAGATACCACCATGGGATTTTCAGGAAGACGCGCGCCGATCGGCGGAAGTTCTCCTTTCTTAACACGCTGGGCCAGTATGGGTGCCTCGCCGAATCGACGTTCGGAGAGAATAGTTGGGTCGATTTCGAGCGGAGCCGTGCGCTCCACCGTTGGTTTTTCCGTCGACGATGTTTTCTCGGACTGAGGAGGTATGTCGTTACTGGATTTTACACAACCGGTGACCATAAGGACCGCAGTGAGTAAACTTGTATGGAGTGCCGGATGAATCTTGATCGTTTGTTTCATTCACTCCTCAGGGTTGTCCCGAGCGCGGTTGTGGCGGCTCAGTTTTGTAAACCTACCTCAGGTCAGGGTATGACTTGGAGTCCTCTGTGTCTCCCGGACGCAATCCGCCAGCTTCGAAACCCCCTCCTTAATCTCGTCCACCGTGGGATAGCCAAATGCCAGGCGCAGATAAGGCACATCTTCACCATAAACATGAAATGCCTTACCCGTGGCATAATCGATCCCCCGCGAACCGGCTAATTGCTCGCAAGCTTCCAAATCGGTGGAATCCGGCATTTTCACCCAGACGAACAATCCTCCTTTGGGCTTACTGAACCATTCAAACACATCCGGCGACTTGCTCAGTTCATGGAGCATCGCATCCCGTTTCAGTTTGACCATGGCATTATTTCTATCCACATGATCCCATAAATTTTCCCGTAAATATTCGTAAAGGACAGCGGCATTCAACAGGCTCGGACCGGCGTCACGACGGAAGTTTAAAAAATCATCCAGAAGGGGTTGGGGCGCAGTGAAATAGCCCACCCGAAGGCCCGGCCCCAGGATCTTGGACAGCGATTCGATGTGGATCACTGGGACCTCATGAGGTAACGTATAGAGCGCGGGCACGTGGCAATCCTCATAAATCGTGTCGGCGTAACAGTGATCCTCCACCACAGGGACTTCGTAGCGGTCGGCAATTTGCAACAGCTCCCGCCGGCGTTCGATCGGCATAATCGATCCAGTGGGGTTTTGATAGGTGACCAGAGTGTAGATGAATTTCGGTTTTTTGCCTTTCGCGGCCAGGTTCCTCAATGCGTCTTCGAGGGCATCCATGCGCATCCCGTCTTCGTCCAACGGTATCCCGACCAGCTCCGCACGTTCTATCTGATAGGCGTCAATAGTGCCTGCATAAGAGAACTCCTCCATCACGATGACATCGCCCGGCTTCTTGATAAGCGTCTGGGCCATCAAGGTCACGCCTTGCATGGACCCCGTCGTCAATGCGATTTCGTCGACCGGTAATGCCATTCCCTCTCTTTTTTCGAACCGCTCGGCCATCAGCCTTCGGAGAGGTTCGTAGCCCAGTTCGCCGGGATACTGCGCCATTTCCTCCGATAACCCGGGCAGGATCCGGCTCGCTGCATCCGCTAATTCCTGGCTGGGAAAGGAATCCGGATTTGTCCAGCCGCTACGTAGTGGATAAGGTTCCATAAATCGATTAGATGGGTGGTTTTTCTTTAGATTCAGATTCGCTCGAATTTCTGAATGCGGTTGTCCAGATAGGGCACTTCGACGGTGTAGAGATCTCCGTGGGAGTCTATCCACAGGCCGTGGAGCGAGTCGGCGAAATCACCGAGTTCCTTCCCTCGTTTCCCGAGGCGATCCAGCAATTCACCGTCGAGGTTCCAGATGCTGACGCAGTCATTCCCAGCCTCTGCGATGTAGACGAAGTCGTCCTGATCGATGAAGATGTCGTTGGGACCAGCGACATCCTTCCACTCTTCAATAAATGTGCCGTCGGGCTCGAAAAGTTCCACGCGGCTATCTGTGCACCTATCCAACACGAGGACGCGCCCCCGAGAATCGACGCGGACTCCATGGGGAAGGCTGAATTCGCCGGGACCGGTTCCTTCCGTGCCCCATGAGTGCAACAGATCGCCATCCGCCGAATAATGGTGCACACGCTGTTGGCCGTAACCGTCCGTGACATAAATACCTCCATCATTCGAGCGAACCGCCCACGTCGGGCGGTTAAAAGGTTCTCCGGGCGCACCTGGTTGCCCCGGGGTGCCCCAGGTCCTAAGCAACTCTCCTTCGAGCGTGAAGGATCGCAGGGT
>JAJFLT010000235.1 GCA_021772555.1 Opitutales bacterium
TCTGGAAGCGAGCAAAAAGGCCGATTTTTGGCGACTCATTCACGGATTGGGCATCCAGCACGTGGGCGTGGGCGCTTCCAAGGACTTGGCCAACCACTTCAGGTCCCTGGGAAAAATCAGGGAGGCCGATGAGGAAACCCTGGTCCAGATCGATGGCATTGGGAAAATCATGGCCCGCAGCATTCGGCAGTTTTTTGCCCAGGAGGAAAATCGCGCCATCGTCGATCGCCTCGTTGAGGCCGGGCTGAACGTTGCCCAGGTGGAATCCGACGAAAAAGTCGAGTTATCCTTGCAAGGACAAACCTTTGTCTTAACGGGAACCTTGCCCACGCTGACAAGGGAAGAGGCCAAAGCCCTCATTGAGAAATCCGGCGGCAAAGTAACCAGTAGTGTGAGCAAAAAAACGAGCCATCTTCTGGCCGGGGAATCTCCAGGTTCCAAATATGCCAAAGCTGAAAAACTGGGAGTTCCTATTATCGGCGAGGATCAATTGAAAAAAATGGTTACCGACCATTGAACCGGAGGAGCAGCATCAAAAGCCCTGCTTTTGCAAAGCGTTTTGCAACTGGGTTTGAAATTCCATGAAATCTTCGCTCTCCGGTTTGTAACCCTTGCGGGCGGGAACAAGCCCCAGGCGGCCCATGGCGTCAACCTGCCAATCGGCCTTTTCACCATCGCTGAAAGAGACCGTTCCACTTACCACCGTGCCCGGTTTGACCAGTTTGTCCACTTCCACCGTTACCCCTCCATCATCATTGAGCAACCCGTCAGCGCCCTGCACCGGGCCAGCGCCGGTATTGTCAGCGGGCTTTTTGTTTTCCTCACGGTCCTGGAGTGACAAATCCAAATCATCGACGAGAAAACGCACATCCATATAGGTGAGGCTGATCTTCCATTGATCGGATATCTCCTTCTGAATTTCAGACAGGGACATTCCCTGCGCGACCCATTGGGCCAGACAATCTTGCTGCTCAGCTGTTAAATCCATCGTTTTCTTATCTCAGGTGTCTGGTTTTTGGATGCACAGTTCAGTTTGAGAATGTCGAATTCTGACACTCTAAACCTGACAACTTTTTTTCCCGCCTCCTGCGTCCTACGACCATTCATTGGCCATAAAAAAGCGGCATTAGCAAAAAGGCCATCCAAGAATTATGCCATATAATTGGTCAACTGCTTGGTCAGGTAATCAACATTACGCTTCACGGTGACGTCCTGCTCCATCATATTGACCACTGTTTTGCAGGCATGGATAACGGTTCCATGGTCTCTCCCGCCAAAAGATTCCCCAATCTCCTGGAGGCTGTGATTAGTCAGGTTGCGGCTTAAATACATGGCGATTTGCCGGGGGAAGGCGATATTGCTGGGACGTCTGCGGGTTACCATGTCGCCCAGCCGAAGTTGGAAAAACTCGACTACCTTTTTTTGTATTTTTTCAATATTGATCTGATTTTGGGCTTCTTCCTGAAAAGTGTAGTGCAACAATTTTTCCACGATTTCAATATCGAGGCGCTGGTTCATCAAAGTGCCGTAGCTGGCAACCTTTATGAGGGCGCCTTCCAGTCTGCGTACATTGCTAGTGATGCGCTGGGCTAAAAATTGTAGAATTTCATCGGAGAGGTTGAAATTCATGGCTTTGGCTTTGTTGCTCAGAATGGCTTGGCGGGTTTCCAGGTCCGGCGCCTGTATATCTGTGACCATGCCCCATTGAAACCGCGAGAGGAGCCGGTTTTCCAACTTGGATATCTCGCTGGCGGGGCGGTCGCTGGTCAGACATATCTGCCGCTGCGCTCCAAACAAATCGTTGAATGTATGGAAAAATTCTTCCTGTATCCGTTCCTTGCCCGCTAAAAAATGGATGTCATCGATGAGCAAAAGCTCGATATTGCGGTAAAATTTGCGAAAATTTACGAGAGTGTTTTCCTGAATGGCCCGGATGAATTCGTTGGTGAATTTCTCGCTGGATACATAGACCACCCTGGCATCGGGGTTGTCATCGAGAATGGAGTGCGCGATGGCCTGCAGCAGGTGGGTTTTCCCCAAACCGGTATCGCCGTAGAGGAAAAGGGGATTGTAAGCTTTGGCCGGTAGCTTGGCCACCGCCATGCTGGCCGCATGGGCCAGTTGATTACCGGAACCGACGATAAAATTTTCAAATGTGTTTCGCGGGTTGAGCAGGGGGGAGAGCGCTTTGCCCTTTTTAGTTTTCTGCCCTGTGCGGTTATTGGAGCCAAATCGGCTGCCCCGGTTATCCGATTTTTTGGCTGGTGGCGGCGAACCGGGTTGTGGCTCTTGGGTACGGCCCGCCACTTTTAAAACCACCTCATAGGGACGCCCGCCAGCCAAGTTGAGTTTCTCCTCAATTAGGTCAATATAGTTATCCTTAATCCAAATTTCGGCGAAATCGTTGGGTACGCCCAACACCATCGTCCCGTCTTGTACTTCGAGGCAGCAGAGGTCGACAAACCAAGCATCGAAGACGTCACGCTGTAAGAGGGATTTGAATTCTTCTTTTACCCTGAGCCAAAGGTTTTCTACGGCCGCACTCTGTGTCATTTTGGCAAAAAATCGAAATATTATTCACATTGTGAAACTGTAGAGCTGAATCGAGAATTTATATTCTCCATAATTTACCCGCAAAAGGAGTTAATTCTCTTCAGTAGGACGATTCGCAATGGGGGGAATAATAATCAGATAACTATTTAAGTATTTAAAATATTAATTATTAACGGTTTATAAAATTTATATGTGGTTGGACATAAAAATGGGCACTTACCAAAGGCATTGTTGGATTTTTCCATCTCAAGGCGTCAACAACCGGTGGTTCATTCATAATTTGTATAGATTCACTCTTTTCAAGTTCAACTTTTTAACAACTTGTTCACACCAGCTGCGATGATGCCTTGGAGGAAAATTTCCCGGCCCGGAACGATGGTTCAAAGCAATTACGCAACAGCTTTATGGCAAGGCATTCCAGCATAAATTCGGTTAGGATGTTAATGGTTCCGGAGGCATGCGATACCTATTTTTCGACTAAAATATTTAACATGGCAACCCCGGATTTGAGGTTTTGCAATTTTTTTTAGGGACTGACTGAAAACCTCTCTGCCAGCCGCTTAACCGCGGTTCATAAATGATATCAGTCGATCATTAAATTCCCGGGCCGAATCGTGACCGTGGGCGCGTAGGGCCTGTTCCATGGTGGCCACTTCCACGAGGCGAGCAAGGTCGCGCCCAGGCCGCACCGGCAATTCGATATGAGGCACATTGATGCCGAGGATATCAAAGAAATCACGTTCCAATCCGGTTCGATCTTCTTCCATTCCTGGTTCCCACTCTGTGAAAGTCACCACCAGGTCCACCCGTTTTTCCAAGCGCACGGCTCGAATGCCGAACAATTCCGCCACATTTATGATGCCCAGCCCACGGCATTCCATGTAACTGCGGTTGAGCTCTGTGCTGGTGGCCATCAGCTCGCGCTCGTTGAGCAGGCGCACGGGCACGACATCGTCCGCCACCAGGCTGTGCCCATGCTCGAGCAGGGCAAGGGCGCACTCGCTTTTACCAATTCCGCTACCTCCGCGAATGAGCGTGCCGATTCCGCGGACATCCATCATGGTGCCGTGCAGGGTGACCCGCGGGGCAAACTTTTCCTCCAACAGGATTACCGCGGTGGTTGTAAAATCCCTCGAAGTCAAAGGCGAACGCATGAGGGGAATATTGCGTTTTTCGGCGATTTCCCTCATTGGACCGGTGGGCAGTAAATTGCGTGAGACAATCATGCAGGGTATGTTGCGGTCAGCCAGTTCGTTCAAAATCTTGACTTGTTTATCTTCACCGAGATCGCGCATATAACCCATCTCGCCGGCACCGAACAACTGTATCCTTTTGGCTGCAAAATACTTATAATAACCGGTCAAAACCAATGATGGACGGTTGAGGCTTTTGTCGCGGATGCGGGTGGACAATCCTTTTTCACCGGTCAGAAGGCGTAATTTGAGGATTTCCTTGAAGGAATCAAAAAATTCCTGGACGGTGATACTGTCGATATATTTGGGGGTAGATTTCGGAGGCATGGCGTTAAAAGAGCATTTTACTAGAGGTTGAACTTATCGCCCAGGTAAAGGCGGCGGCTCTGGTCATCGTGGAGGAGAAAGTCGCTCGATCCTTCGCACAGCACACGACCTTCGTGCATAAGGTAGGCCCGGTCGACAATTTCCAGGATTTCCCGCACGCTGTGGTCCGTTATGAGCACACCAATGCCTTTTTCCGTGAGGGTTCCGATGATGGTTTGGACTTCGTTCACGCTGATGGGGTCGATATTGGCGAAAGGCTCATCCATGAGCAGAAAACGCGGGTTGGCCACCAGCGCGCGCGATATTTCCAGGCGGCGCTGTTCTCCTCCACTCAGAGTATAGGCCTTCTGCCGGGCCAGAGATGTTAGGTTGAGCTCGGCCAAATATTTTTCAACCATCTCCGCTCGCTCTTTACGGTTGAGGGAGAGAGTCTCGGCCACCGCGCGGATGTTTTCCTCGACCGTTAATTTGGCAAATACGGAGTGTTCCTGGGGCAGGTAGCCGATCCCCATACGAGCCCGTTTATACATCGGGACGCGGGTAATATCGTGCCCGTCCAGCCGCACTTTTCCGCCCGTGGATTCGAGCAGGCCGACGATT
>JAJFLT010000236.1 GCA_021772555.1 Opitutales bacterium
CTCTCAGTTCTCGAATACATGGAGAAGGAAAAAGGCATCAGCCGAGCCGATATGATCGGGGCCATTGCCAATGCCATAAAGGGAGCCGCCCAAAGGGGGGTTAACGCCGGACAGGATTTGCGGATCGAGATCGATCCCAAAACCGGCACCTTGAAGGCGTGGGCGTTGCTCGATGTGGTCGATTCGATGAGTGATCCGAAAACGGAAATCCATATCGAAAAAGCGCGTCTTTTTTCTCCCGATGTACAAATCGGGGGGCGTATTGAAAAGGAGATCGATCCGGCCTACCTGGGCCGTATTGCGGCGCAAACAGCCCGGCAGACTATTATGCAGCGGCTTCGCCAGTTCGAAAAAGAACGCATTTACGACGATTACAAAGATATGATCGGGGACATTGTCTCCGGCGTGGTGCGCCGCCGGGAGCGCGGGGATCTCATCGTGGACCTGGGTAAGGCGGAGGCGGTACTGCCCCCCCGCGAACGGGTGCCGAGTGAGGACTATTCACCCGGTGAACGCATTCGTTGCCTCCTGCTGGCCATAGAGCACACCAATCGGGGGCCGGAGTTGATCTTGAGCCGGGCCAGCGTGCGTTTTGTGCGAAGACTTTTTGAGCTTGAGGTAACCGAAATTGCCGACGGCACGGTCGTCATCGAAGCCCTTTCCCGCGAGCCCGGCTACCGGACGAAAATCGCCGTCAACAGCAAAGATCCCAGAGTGGACCCTGTGGGCGCCTGCGTGGGCGCGCGCGGCGCCAGGGTAAAGAGTATCGTACGCGAGCTGGGGGGTGAAAAAATAGACATCATCCGTTTTTACAGCGATCCCATTAAAATGCTGGAGGAGGCCATTAAACCGGCTGTTCCCCGCAACATCCGCATCGAGGAGGCGGGCCGCCGTATTTATTTTGAAGTTCTCGAGGACGATCTCTCCATCGCCATCGGCCGCCGGGGCCAAAATGCACGCCTGACCAGCCGCCTGCTGGGATGGAAGCTGGACATCTCGAAGGAGAAGAAAGTCGAGCTTGGTTTCGACGCGCGAGTGGAGGCCGCCGTTGCGGGTTGGGATGGAGTACCCGGCGTCAGCGCTGAATCGGCCCAAAAACTGGTCAGCTTGGGCATCGTCAATCCAGAAGCCTTTGTCGGGGTGGAGGTCGATGATTTGTTGGGAGCTGGATTAACCGCGGATGAAGCTGCCGACATCATCAGCAACGTTGAAAAATTCCGCAGCAGCCACAAAATTGACGTTTGAGAATTTTTGCCAGAGGCGATGGTTTCAAACCGCTATTCAGCCAGCCAATTGATTTAAACATAGCATGAGTGTCAGGGTATACGAGCTTTCCAAAAAAACCGGGATGACCAATGGTGCACTTCTTGATCTACTCAAGGAGCGGGGTTATGTTGTCAAAAGCGCCTCCAGCACGGTCGATAATATCTCCGCCGAAAGTCTGATCGAGGAATTTGGGCAGAATGTGGAAATCCCGGAGCCTCCCAAGGAGGAGAAAACCGTTGAAATTCCGGCGGCTCCGCAAATTCCCAAACCGGCCTTGCCGCCGGGGATTTTCGTCAAGTCGAGAGCCGATGTGGAAAAGGAGCGCAAGGAGAAGCTGGAAGCCGAGGGCCGTTTGCGGAAACCGATCCAGCCAGTCAAGCTCAAGGTAATTCCGCCCATGCCGCCGGTCAAGTCGCCCAACCAGCCGCGGGACACTTCCACTGCAACTTACAGAAAGAAACCGGTTGAGCCCGTTGTTGCCAAATCGCCGGCGCCGATCAAAGAGGAGCCTGCCGCACCGCCTGTTGAATCGCCCGCCTCTCCGGTTAATGTAGTCCCTTCCATGGCCGCCATTCCCCAGCCAGTCCCACCGCCTTCCCTTCCCGTTGAGACGGCTTTGGGCGAATCCGAGGAGGCCGGGAAAGTAGCAGCGGAGCCTGTCGAATTGAAGGTGGTTCAGGTGAAACCGCCCATCGTGGTGCGCGATTTTGCCGAAACGATCCATTTGAAACCGTTTCGCCTTATTTCCGAGCTGATGGAAAAGGGCATCTTTGCCTCCATGAACCAGATCATCGAGGAGGATGTGGCTCAGTTAGTTGCCCAAAAGCATGGTTTCAAGCTCGATATCCGGCACCGGGGCGAAGGCCAGCATGTTGTTAAAAAAGAGGAAAAGGTAATACCGGTTGTCGATGAGAGCGATCTGTTGGAGCCGCGACCGCCGGTGGTCTGCATTTTGGGGCATGTAGATCATGGCAAGACCACTCTTTTGGATACCATTCGCAATGCCAATGTGGTGGCCGGTGAGGCGGGTGGAATCACCCAGCATATCGGCGCCTACCAGATCGAGCACAACGATCAAAAAATCAGCTTTATCGATACTCCCGGGCACGCCGCCTTTTCCAAAATGCGGGCGCGCGGAGCCAACACCACCGATATCGCCATCCTGGTGGTGGCGGCTGACGATGGGTTCATGCCGCAAACGGATGAAGCTCTGGGTCATGCCCAGGCGGCAGGGGTGCCTCTGGTCGTGGCGATCAACAAGATCGACTCCAAGGGGGCCGATATCGATCGCGTAAAAACCCAGATGCAGGAGCGCAGTATCGCCTCCGAAGATTGGGGCGGAGAAACCCTCAGCGTTGAGGTTTCAGCCCTCAAGGGAGAAGGGATCGAAGGTCTCCTCGACAGCATCATTTTACAGATGGAAATCATGGAAACCCTCAAGGCCAACCCCAAGTGTCCAGCCGAGGGAGTGGTTCTGGAAACGCAGAAGGAGATGGGCCGGGGGGCGACCGCCTCCGTCATCATCCAAAAAGGCACTCTGAAACAAGGCGATGCACTTTTATGCGGCCCTTACTATTGCAGGGTGCGGGCGTTGATGGATGACAAAGGCAAAAGTTTGAAAAAGGCCCTGCCGTCCACACCGGTAAAGGTGATGGGCTGGTCCGGGCCTCCGGTTTCCGGCAGTGTGTTCACCTCAGTCAAGAATGAAAAGCAGGCCAAAATACTGGCCGAAGAAAATGCCCACCAGCTAAAGGTTGAAGGGCAAGCCCAACCCGCCGAGGAGCAACCGGCCTCACTGGAGAATCTTTTTGCGGCCATCGCGGAGACCAAGAAGAAAATATTCCGGGTGGTGGTAAAGTCGGATGTTTTCGGCACGGCGGAAGCGTTGGCGGGTAGCCTGCTGGATATCAAAAGCGATAAGGTTGAGTTGGAGATCGTGCAAACGTCGGTGGGACCCATCAGTAAAAGTGACGTGCTCATGGCGAGCGCTTCGGAGGCTTCGATTGTCGGGTTCAACATCAACATGGAGGCGGGAGTTTCCGGTGAGGCCAAACACCGTGGGATTACCATCTACCTGCACAATGTAATTTACGAACTGATCGACCTGGTGAAAGAGGCCATGGCCGAAACCCTCGATGCGGAATTGCGCGAGAATAAAATCGGGGCCGCCCAGGTGCGGCAGATCTTTCCCATTGCCAAAGGCGGGCAAGTGGCTGGCTGTCTGGTTACCGAAGGCCGCCTGGTGAGGGAAGGCAACGCCCGCGTGTTACGAGATGGCGAGGTCCTGCATGAGAGCAAAATCACCGCCCTCAAGCGTTTTAAGGATGATTCCACGGAGGTGCGCGCCGGTTATGAATGCGGTGCCAGGTTGGGCGATTTTGATAGTTTCAAGGAAGGGGATTTGATCGAATGTTACGAAATTCTAAAAATTCGCCCTTCACTGTAATTCCTCTCTCGATATTGAAAACAGAGACAGGCCAAACCAGACTGATCCCGAAAGAAAAATTGAGTCGTTAGAAGAAGTTCCTGATTGCGGCTCGCTGGGGGGGAATCTTTTTTACAACGGTGTCGTTAATTTCCAGGAAGCGAAACAATGGTAAAACGAATGGTTCGAGTGAATGAGCTGGTGCGGCGGGAAATCAGCGAAATTTTACATACCCGTTTTCGGGGTGAGAGTGTCGGCATTACCATCACGGAGGTGAAGGTGGCCAATGATCTCCGCAATGCGCGGGTGTTTTATTCTGTTCTCGGCGGCGAGGAGGAAGCACAAACAGCCCGCGCTTTTTTGAAAAGCCAGGTGCGGGAAATACGCTTCCTGATGGGAAAGCGGGTAGTCCTCAAATACACACCGTTTCTCAGTTTCGTGCAGGACGACTCCATCCAAAGGGGCGTTCACCTCAATAGCCTTATCGACGAACTCGATCTGGAAGAAGAACCCACATAAAAATGTTTTATCCTCAATTTAAATCGGCTTTTCGCGAAATGCTGGAAGCCTTGAAAGGCCAAAAAGTAGTGGTCATGGGACACCTTCGGCCGGATGGCGATTGTGTCGGTTCGCAGGTTGCGTTTTGCCGTTGCCTGTTGTCTCAAGGGATCGAATCGGTCTGTATCAATCCGCATCCGCTCCCGCGTGTTGTGCGTTCTTTCGTGGGAGACACCCCATTCTACACCCCGGATGGTTTTGATGATGACGGGTTCCTGGCGGCGAATATGGATTGCGCCGATGAGGTTCGTATCGGCAAGGAACTGCGGGCCCGGCATCCTGAGATTTTGGTCAATATCGACCACCACATATCCAATCCGGCCTATGCCCGCTACAACTTTATCGAGGCCCATTCCTCGGCTACGGCGGAAATCCTGGCCGGACTTTTTTTTGACGCGGGTATCCCGATCGATGCGACCACCGCGCAGGCTCTCTATGTAGGGATCGTTACGGACACCGGCCAATTCCGGTTTCCCTCGACCACACGCCAGGTCTTCGAAATCTGCCGGTTATTGATCGAAAACGGAGCCGATCCGGCGGCCGCGGCGATGGAGCTTTATGAAAAGCAGAGCCTCTCCAAACTGCAACTGCTGGAGCGTTTTCTGGCCACACTACAATTGCACTGCGATGGCCGGGCTAGCATTGGTGTGATCAAAAACGGCGTTTATGAAGAGACCGGGGCGGACAGCGAGGACTCCGAGGGATTGGTCGATTACGCCAGATCGATCAACGGGGTGGAGGTTGCCGTATTACTGGAAGAGCGCGACGGCTCCATCAAGGGCAGCTTTCGATCGAAGGACCCGGTACATCGAGTGGACCGCCTGGCGGGGAAATTCAATGGCGGGGGCCATGCCTGTGCGGCCGGCTTTAATTGCAGCGGGAAGCTGGAAGACTTTTACCCGAACCTGGTCACCGTTTTGCAGGAACATTTTCAGCAAACCGGGATTTCATCGACCCAGTAAATCAAGATATTATGACGGCTAATCCGCATCCTTATGAGGGCATCCTCTTAATTGACAAACCTCGTGGCCCGTCCTCCCATGACGTGGTGGACCGGGTGCGCCGGAAATTGGGCATGAGGCGGATCGGTCATGCCGGTACGCTCGATCCCAATGCGACCGGGTTACTCATCGTCATGGCGGGCAAAGCGACCAAGGTTTCCCAGTATTTGATGAGCCTGGACAAGTGTTACGAAGGCGTCATCAAATTGGGGCAGGAGACTGATTCACACGACTCGGAAGGTGAAATAAAAGCCGAGAAGCCGGTTCCCGAGCTGAACGAGGAGCAGGTTGTGGATTATATGAATGAATTTGTGGGCGATCAATACCAGATCCCACCTATGTTTTCGGCCAAGAAGATCAAGGGGGTTCCCCTCTATAAGCTGGCCCGAAAAGGAAAGGTGGTGGAAAGAGAGCCGCGTTTTATCCGCGTATCGGCCATGAAGTTGCTGAAATTCGAGCTACCTTATTTATCTTTTTCCATTCATTGCAGCAAGGGCGCTTACGTTCGCACGATTGCCCATGACCTGGGCGGTAAAATCGGTTGCGGCGCCCACCTGACGGAATTAAGACGCACGGCCATCGACAAGTTTCTCCTGGCCGATGCCGCCCCGTTGGAAGAGTTTGAAGAATTTTCCATTAAGGAAATCCAGAGGAGTTTGTTGCCGGTTTACCAGGCTATCCCCAGCAATGTTTTCTAAAGGTGGATTTGCCGGCCACAGTGGAATCCTATAACGGGCTCGATTTGGGCGGCAAGGCGTTGCACCTGGCCATCGGCATGTTCGATGGGGTGCATCTGGGCCATCAGGCGGTTATCGACGCGGCCATCCACTCAGCTCGCAGCGGTGGTGATGAAGGCCTCAGCGGGGTGCTTACTTTCTGGCCCCACCCCAGCCGCATCGTTTCCCCCAAGAAGCCAGCCCGGCAAATAATGATGCCCGAGATCAAAAGCCAGTTCCTGCATGAACTGGGGGTCCAGATCGTCATTCAGCAGCGCTTCGATTCCGCATTGGCGGAGACCGAGGCGGAGGATTTTCTCCCCGGTTTGAAAAAAGCTCTCCCCGGTTTGAAATCGGTTTATGTGGGTGAGAATTACCATTTTGGCAGGGGCAGGCGAGGGGGGCTGCCGCTTCTTGTGCAACAGGCCGGGGAATTGGGTCTCGGTGTTTACAGCGCACCGCGTATCAAGCGCAACGGGCGGGATATCAGCAGTACCCGGATTCGCGCGAACCTGATTGAGGGGAAGATCGAAAAGGCAAATGATTTGCTCGGGTACGCTTATTTCAGCCGGGGAACTGTTGAATCAGGTATGGGGCGTGGGGCCAAGCTCGGGTTTCCCACCTTGAATTTGTCCTGGAATCCGGAATTGCCGCCGGCTTTCGGGGTTTATGCGGTTATGGTGTTGGCCGAAGGCTCCGGTAAATATTGTCCCGGTGTGGCCAATTATGGGGTCAGGCCCACTTTTTCCGACCAGAGCGTTCCCATCCTCGAGATACACCTTTTCGACGAGACTTCTCTGGGGCCGGGGGACAATATGAAAGTGCTATGGAAATCGTTTTTACGCCCCGAGAAACGATTTTCAGATTCGGAGGCTTTAAAATCCCAAGTTTCCTCTGATAAAGCTCAGGCTGTGAAGTTTTTCTCCGATAAGATGAATACGGGTTAAGATTTCACTGGTTTCAAATTTCAGCTTTCTTCGTTTCAAACTGATCTCATGGCAGAAAACGAAAAATTGATTCGATCCTTGCAACAACGTCTGGATGAAAAGATGCGGTTAGCGGGTATGGTGGTGCACGATTTACGCAACCCATTGGCTTCCATCAGGATGTATTTTGAGCTGGCCCTTAGCGACAATCCCGCGCTGAGAAAACATAGCGAAACGATGCAGGAGCCGGTTTTGAAAATGTGTACAAATATGTCCTTACTCCTGGATAACTATTCGGACGTGGTGAAAGTCGAGGCGGATTGCGAGCGGCTGGAGCGGCAGCCCTGCGATTTGGTTTCCCTGGTGCGCGAGGCCATGGATTCCTGCTCCGATATGATTGCGAGCGCTGGAACGAAAGTCAGTTTCAGCGCCGATGCGCCGACGTGCCCGGTTTACGCGGATCCCGGATTGTTTTCCAAAATGCTGCACAAATTGATCGGAGATTCCGTATTGCTGACACCCGATTGTCCCGCCATCCAGGTGAGGTTAAGCCAGACCGGCCAGGACGCGGTGCTCGGCGTTGAATACCTTGGTCCATGGGCAGCGGAAGAATTGCAATCCATGCTCGAAATGGACCTTCTGAACCTGAAGGAAGAGAGGGACAGCATACGAAGGTTCCAATGCCTGGTATTTTCCATAGTTAGTAAAATCCTGGCCGCTCACCAATTGGGGTTCGAGGTATGTCCCGCCGGTGACAATGCAGCCTTGTTGAATATACAGATTCCCTGCCAGGAACCCGATGTCCAGAATTCTACGTCTGGTTGATATCTTGATTCAACTACCGGAAGAAGCGCTTGAGTTGAAGACCGCGTAGACGACCCCGATCAAATTCTTGGGCGTCACCGGTTCAGCATCCGCTCTGGCATTATTGAGACCTCTGGCCACCCAGCGTTTGCCATCTCTTTTTACAAGTTGGTGCACGATTTGATCTCCCCATTTATTCCGATAGGCGACAACCATCCCGATTTCCAATTCATTGAAATCTATCGGGGTGATGACGACTACGGTATTGTCGCCATAAATCGGCGCCATGGAACTTCCCTGGCCCTTGCGCAAGGAACCCCCGGCAACGCCCCATCTGACGGTGCGGGCAGTGACCATGGCGGTATCGGCACCCACGGTGGAACTTGCTGTCAGGTTATCATTTTCAATCGTCTCACAGGAGGCCAGGCCCATCCCGGCAAAACATAAAATGAGAGTCCGAAACGATGAAATTATGTCGATATTTAGTCCTTTAATCATGTTCGGGGCAGAGGCCTGTAGGATATTTTAGGAAATGTTTATTAAGATTATTTAATTATTTACCGAAATTTATTTGCATATAAGTCGTTCGACCGGTGGTAAAAGTAATCAAAAAAGTAGTCGTTATCGAGGATCAGACTATCCTCAGGGATCTGATTTGCCGGTTGCTCGAGTCCTATCCGACTTTTCAGTTGGCCGGTCGCACCGGGGACGGACTGGAGGGCTATGATCTTTGCCTGAAATACCAGCCCGATTTGCTGATCCTCGATGTGATGCTGCCAAGTCTCAATGGGATGGAGATTCTGCACCGGTTGAAAAGCCAGAAACCGCAGACCCGTGTGCTGGTCTTTTCGGCCGTTAAAAACAACGAGGTGGTGAGAAAATTGATCGAGTCCGGGGTGGATGGATTTCTGGAAAAGGATGCCGGGCTGGAGGATATGGAAAAAGCCGTCAATTGCGTGGCCAACGGGCAGCCCTATTTCGGTCCTCGTATTGTGCGGATCATGCGGGAGTTAATGATCAATCCCAAACAGGCGGGTGATTTCGAATCGCTCACTTCCCGCGAGCGTGAAATTATACAATTGGTGGCGGAAAGCAACAGCACCAAGGAGATTGCTGGCAAGCTGTCCATCAGCGTTCGCACGGCCGACACCCACCGCAGCAATGTGATGAAAAAATTGAGTATTCACGATGTTGCCGGGTTGACCCGTTTTGCCATCGCCCACGGGCTGGTGGAGACGGACGAAATCCTCTGAGCAGAGAGGCATTTTCCTCCTGCCGGGTTTATTTTTATGGCAGTCGATTTGCCTAGAAATGGATATTCTTGGAATTTTTAGAATTCTTAACTTATTATTAATCAATAGTATACAGTTTTAAATACGTTTTGTCCCGGCGGCTTTCTACAGGATTTTACGGAGTAAATTTCAATGGTTTTACGCAGGCATTTACAGTTTATAGCGGATATTCGGCAGGTCCCCTTTGTGCGATATTAGGGGCATGCAGAAAAAATCCAGAAAAGACCTCCTCAAATTAATCTCCGCCATCGCCGCAACCGCTCTTTTGGGCCTGTCCTCCATACAGGCGGCACCGACCGGAAAAACGACCATTTCTTTTGAAAAAGCCCTCCATGACGCCAACAAGGTAGCCGCCATGAAAAGTTCCTGGTCGGTGATGCTGGGGGCCGGAAATTCGATGACCCCGCTCTACGGTGAAAATTCCGTCCTCGTGGTGGAGAAAGCCTCGTTCACGCAACTTTCAGTTGGCATGGTGGCCGTTTACAAGGATTCCGAAGGTTCTCTGGTAGCGCATCCGTTGACCGCAAAAACGGGTTCCGACTGGGTCGCCAGGGGCATCAATAACCGGGGAGAAGACCCGGAAAGAGTGAGCGCTGAAAATTTTGTCGGTGTCGTATTTGGAGTATTCAATGCGTCCCAAAGCTTGCAGGAAAGCGGCGTGGAATACTCCGTTGAAGAAACCCCGGTGGTTTACGGAAAGACTTTCTGAGGAGACTGCATTACATTACAGGAGCAAATCCCTATAATGGAAAAAAGCCCGGCGCTGGAGACGCCGGGCTTTTTTTTGGGTAGAAAGGGAGGAGCGCAGGTGTCAGGTGTCAGGTGTCAGGTGT
>JAJFLT010000237.1 GCA_021772555.1 Opitutales bacterium
AGATGGCGCAGGACGCTCAATCCGTCACGGCCTGGAATCATAATATCCAGCACTATGGCGTCAAAGGTGTCCGTTTGGGCCATAGACAGGGCTTTTGACCCCGAATCCGTGTATTCGACACAAAATCCTTCCCCTTTAAGTCCTCTGATAATGAGCGAAGCCAATTTTTGCTCATCCTCAACCAGCAGTACTTTCATGGGAACACTAATTCAATCACGACACGTCGTTTCGAGGTTGGAATTTATTAAATTTCTCTTACACCGCAAAGCAATAATGTCCGCATAAACCTTCACTTATATAGCAACCGTAGATCATGAAGATAAACACAGGTTCTAAATAATGATTGAATGATGTTCCATTTTTCAACCACGGATGAGCACGGATAATTTGTCAAAGAGCGCTCCAAAGGCGCTTTCGGCATCTGCGCTTTTCTGTAATTGAGGTCTTTTCGGTTTTACGGGATTCCCGCAGCTTGTCAGTCATGAAGTTGGGCGGAATCCGATTTTGGGGAAGGGATTTACCTGGCTGCTGATAATGTTTTGCAGGTGCGAGTTAATGCGTTTGAGCCATCGAATATACAGCCCCAGGGAAACGGCTACGCCGGAGGGAATGTTGGGGTCCTTTTCATCCACCAGGTCCATCAGCAATTCATCGGACCGGCGGTTGACCCAGGAATATTTATCGAGGAGTTGGCGGGAGGTTTCCGTATCGGGTTCTTCAAATCCTTTCAGGGTCTTGGCATAAAGGCGCTTGACGGCTTGTTCTATGGCCGACAGGTCCTCTTCAAATGTTTTCGCATCCAAGAGACGGGCGTGGTGGACGGCCAGATCGACGATGTTTTTTGTATAATCGCCCAATCGTTCAATATCTATCACTATGCTGATCAGGACCATTCCCTGCGAAAGTTCTTTGGGGGATTGCGAGGCCATGTGGGTCAAGACCATTTTGCGCACATCCCACACATACGCGTTGACAATCTTGTCTTTGGCCCGGATTTCTTTTTTCACACCCACGGTGTCGTCTTCCCTCAGCACGCGCACGGCTTCGAGGAACATTTCATGAGTGATTTTGAGCATTTCATAAGAACGCTTCCAGGCCTGTTTCTGGAGGTTGTCCTTGCTCCATAAACTTAATATTTCATTCCACATTTTTTTTAACATTGAAAAGTTTTTTGCCTGTTTTGGCAACCCAGCCGTGCAGGTTTCTTTTTTTGACATCCTATCATGCAATATCGGTTTCTCGCACGTCTCATCACAAAAAGATGAGAACCAGGGGCAGAATGTATAAAAGGAGGTAGAAAAACAGAAAGACAATCAAGTTTCGGCGGGAGAGACTTACCTTCCGTCCGATAAATTCCGCCAGGCCGATGGGGATGAACCGCAGTGGGTAGAATATTACAATTCCGAAAGCATTGAATGTGAGGTGTGCGAAAGCCACTGTTATAGCGATTTCATTTTGTGTGGCCAGGGCGGCCAGAATGGTGGTGCCGGTGGTGCCGAAATTGGCTCCCAGCGTATAGGGAAAGACCTGCCGCAGGCCCACCACCCCGGCCCCCGCCAGCGGGATGATGATGGATGTCGTAACGGAACTGCTTTGCACCACCAGAGTCATAAACATCCCCATTGTCAGAGCCAGTAAATCATTTCGGAAAAGGTATTGGTTGATGATAATCTCCACCTTGTACAGAACCAGGGAGCGAATGGTTTTGACGAGATATCCAAGAGCCGTGAAGAGTATCAGAATGGACGCCACAGCCATGAAAAGACCCTTGAACGGGAGATAGGAGAAAATGTCGTCGAGAAGGTTAACGACGGGATCCAGCGCTAACTTTAGAGGATTGAACAGGCTGAGACCGCCCGCTCCGGCCAATCCTTCGACCAAGGCAACGGCGATTTTTTCGATGAGGTGAAACTTTAATTCGAGCGGAAAGAGCACAACGACCGCGCAGATGTTGAACAAGTCATGCACGATGCTGGCCGAAAAGGCCCTCCGGAATTCGGCCCGCCGGGTTACGTGGGCCATTGAAACAAGGGTATTGGTTATGGTCGTTCCAATGTTGGCCCCCATGACAACGGGAATCGCGCCGGCCAGGGTGAGAATATCCCCCGCCACCATGCCCACCACAATGGAAGAGGTGGTGGAGGAACTTTGAATCAAACTGGTGGCGACGATGCCGATGAGCAGGCCGACGAATGGATTCGAAGTCATTTCGATGAGGGATTCGGCAAACCCTTCACCAAACAGCTTAAAGGAATGTCCGAGCAGTTTGATGCTCAGAAGAAAGAAATAAACGGCAACTACGATGACTACGACTTTAACAATATTCGATTTTGTTTTCTCGCTCATCCGTGTTTTCGTCTATTTTCCCCAAAAAGGAAAATGTATCGCCCAATGGCAACCGGCAGTTTCTTAAGTTAACTGGTCAATGGCTGAAGGGCAAATCGGCAATTCGATTTCAGGCTATTAACGGTCGCTATGCAGGTAGCGCACCCGCACGTGTTTTGCCTCCAGGTATTCCATCAAGCCTTCCGGTCCGTGCTCGCAACCGCGCCCGCTGTCTTTCCAGCCCCCGTAGGGCGCGTTCATCACTCCGGCGTCGACATTGTTGATGGCCACGTTGCCCGCATGAATTTCCCTCGCCAGTTTGTCGGCTTCGTCGAGATTATCGGTGAACCCATAAGCAGCCAGTCCGTAGGGTGTATCGTTGGCCAGGGCAATGGCTTCATTCAGGTCGTCGAAAGCCATTACGCCGACAACCGGGCCGAAGGTTTCTTCAGTCATCACCTTCATTTGGTGGTTTACATTCGTGAGAATGGTTGGCTCGAAGAAAAAACCTTTGGCAAACTCTTTTCCTTCGGGTTTCTGGCCTCCGCAGGCTACGTTGGCTCCTTTGCTGATGGCATCGGCGATGTGTTCCTTGGTTTTGGCCAGACCTTCCGCATTGGCCATGCAGCCTAAATCGCACGGGACGGTCAGGAGTCCATGGCCGATTTTCAGCTTTTTGGCCGCGGCCACGCATTTTTCCACGAACCGGTCGTGGATTACCTGGTCCACATAAATCCGGTTGATGGAAATGCAAATTTGACCCATATTTCGGAATGACCGGCGGACAGCGCCCTCCACGGCGGCTTCGAGGTCGCAGTTTCGGCTGATGATCATGGGACAGTGTCCGCCTAATTCGAGAGAAGCTTTTTTCATCAGCGGTCCACAATCCGTTGAAATCAGGCGACCCACTTCGGTGGAACCGGTGAAGGCCATTTTTTTAATGATGGGATTTTCAATCAGTTGACGTCCCACTTTTGAGCCCGGGCCGTTGATTCCGTTGATGACGCCGGGCGGTATTCCGGCATCGACCAGGCACTTCATAAAGGCGAAAGGGGAGAGGGGAGTGAGGGAAGGGGGCTTGGCCACCATGGTACAGCCGGCCGCCAGAGCGCCGCAAATCTTCCAGGCTAAAAGCTCGACAGGGTAATTCCACGGAGTGATGGCCGCCGCCGGCCCAATGGGTTGATAAACCACGCGGCTCTCGATATCTCTCTCTGCATTGGCAATTATGCGACCGTAAACCCTTTCGCCTTCTTCCGCGTAATAGCGTAGGGCGAGGGCGGCTTTTTTTACTTCGCCCTGTGCTTCCAGCAGCGGTTTGCCCTGTTCTTCAGTCATGAGAGCGCCGATTTCCTTGTGTCGCTCCATGACCTTTTCACCGGCCGCACGGAGGTAGGCGCCTCTTTCCGCGGGGGAAAGCTCAGCCCACCCTGGAAACGCACACCCGGCCGCCTCGATGGCTTTTTTTATATCCTCGGTTGCCGCCAAGGAAGCCTGTGCGATGATTTCTCCGGTGGCCGGATTTTTAACCTCGCCAAGTGCTCCGTTGGAAGCCTTCACCCATTGTCCGTCGATTAATAATTGCTGTTTTCTCATCTTGATAAAAATTTCTCAGGCGCCCACTGGGAAAACCTGGTTTTTTTCATCGCATACAAGCTAACTTTGCCCAATCTGCAAGAAACATTGGAAATCTTTGGCTTCGGTGCATGGAAAATCTTGTCGAAAAAGTTGAAACAGCCGCAACCTGGATAACGGCCCAGAGCAAGTTTAAACCAGAAATCGGGTTGATCCTTGGTTCCGGTTTGAGCTCCGTGGGGGAAGAAATCGAAGATGTGGAAGTATTTCCCTACGAGGACATTCCCGGATTTTTACGATCTACGGTAGAAGGCCATTTGGGGCGATTGATGATCGGCAAATTGCAGGGCAGGGTGGTTCTGGCCTTGCAAGGGCGTTTCCATCGTTTCGAGGGTTATTCGATGCCACAGTTGACGCTGCCCATCCGGGTTATCAGGCAATTGGGAATCGAGATACTGATTACAACCAATGCCTCCGGCGCAATTAATGAAAATTACCGTCCCGGCGAAATCCTGCTCATGGCCGACCACCTCAACCTGACTGGAGACAACCCCCTAATCGGGCCGAACTGCGATGCATTCCGAACCCGCTTCCCGGACCTGAGTGAAGCCTTTTCGCGGCGATTAAGGGACAAGGTAAAACGAATTGCGGCGGCGGAAGGAATTGAGCTTCAGGAAGGTGTTTATGCCGGATTGGTTGGGCCCTCTTTTGAAACTCCGGCCGAAATACGCGCCCTTCGGGTTTTGGGCGCTGATGCCGTTGGTTTTTCCGCCGTGCCGGAAGTTATCACGGCGGTTCACTGTGGTCTCCAGGTTTTGGGCTTGTCCTGTTTGACCAACATGGGGGCGGGCATGCAAAGCAATCCCCTCACACATGAGGAGACCTTGGATGTTGCCACCGCAGCCAGTCGTAAATTGATCGATTTACTGAAAGCGATTCTTCCTCAGTTGTAAGACAAGGTGAATTTTTTTTATGGCCAAATGTTTCCAGTTAAAACGAACGGTTGAGTTTCATGAAACCGATGCCGCTGGATTTGTTCACTTTTCCAACTTCTTCACCTATATGGAAGAAGCCGAGCATGCTTTTTTGAATTCTTTAAACATTCCGGTTTATGAAAAAAGTAGAGAAGGGTGGTTCGGTTGGCCGCGCGTGCGGGCGTCCTGCAATTACCTAGCGCCACTTAATTTCCAGGATGAATTTGAAATCGAATTACGCGTAGTTGAGATCAGCATTAAAACCGTTCTTTTTAAAATCCGATTTTTAAAAATTGAAAACGATGACAGGACCGAGGCGGCAAACGGTGAAATTACCTCCATCTATGCTCGCCGAAGCCTGTCCGATAACGGGATAGATCCGATGTCCATACCGAAACATATTTTAGAAAAAGTCCGCCCCTATACCATTTAGATCAAGAATGAAGATTTACTTCTCGGGACTCTATCAGGAAACGAACAGTTTTTGTCCCGTTATGACAGACATGGGCTGCTTTCAGCGCGGTTATCTTTTGCAGGATGATGCTATCCGGAAACGGTTGAACGGTACAAATACCGAGCTCGGTGGTTTTTTTGAAGCCGTGGCAAATTATCCTGCCCCGATTAAAACTATACCCGGGATGGCGGCCTGGGCGGTTGCGTATGGTCCCGTTCTAAGGGATACCTTTGAAAGACTTGCGGATTTGATTGTAGCACCGTTGAAGGACTCTTTGCCGGTGGACGGAGTATTTCTTTCATTGCATGGGTCCTTGGTGGCGGAACATTTGGATGATGGCGAAGGTGTTATTCTGAAAATGGTTCGGGAAATCGTGGGCGAATCCACACCCATCGTCTGCTCGCTCGACTTTCACGCCGTGGTGACGGAGCGGATGCTTAAAAATGCCGACATGCTCATCGGTTACAGAACGTATCCACATGTTGATATGGGTGAAACGGGGCGTCGCGCGACAAAGGCTTTATTGAAGCTGGTGACGGAAAAATTTCGGTTTGATACCGTTTTTAGGCGTGTGCCCATGATTTTACCGGTGGACAATACGGAGACCATCGACGGTTCCATGTTCGAAGTGATGGAGAGAGTGAAAAACTGGGAAAAGCGCCCCGGAGTTTTCAGCGCATCGGCTTTTTGTACGCACCCCTGGGTTGATCTTAAAGGGCATGGAGTCGCCTTGCTGGTTTATGTCGAAAAATCCGGCCATGGGGAAATAGAAAAGGAACTATCACAATTGGCCGACTATATCTGGAATGGACGCCATAAGTTTTTGCGGAATTACCCGGACGTTGACGCATTCATGCAAAAAATCAACGAGTATGAAAAGCCCATTGCCATCGTCGACTCCGGGGACATCACCACGGCGGGTGGAATGGGGGACAGCACGGTTTTGCTGCGCAACCTTTTGTCGATGGAAGAGCGCATACTATCGGCCGTCCCAATCGTCGATGCCGTTACACTGGAAAAAGCCTGGAGTGCCGGGGAGGGACAGACTATCGATTGTTCGGCGGGCGGTTCCAATGACAAAGATGCCTACAATTTGCGTGTTCCGTTGACCGCTACCGTAATGCGGTTATGCGACCAACCTCTTATAATTAAGGGGACCTCTTTTTCCGGTATGAAACTGGATATCGGAAGACGCGCGCTTCTTCAGGTCGAGGATAGTATTTTCCTCATGGTTCTCGAATTCACCTCAATGATGAACGATCCCCAATTCTGGAGAAGCATGGACCTGGAACCGAATTCGATGGACTTGATCGTGCAAAAATCCCATAAACTTTTTCGGGCGGGCTATGCGGATATTGTCAAATCTGTTGTCACGGTTGACACCCCGGGTTGCACGGACCGAAATTTAAAGCGATTACCATTCAGCAAAATAGATCGTCCAATTTTTCCAATGGACGATGTAAAATATTGGAACTAAAAACATGAATCAACGCATTGGTTTTATCGGCATCGGCAATATGGGAGCGGGCATTGTAAAAAACCTGCGCAAGAATGAGATCGAGGTTAGTTTTACGGCTCGCCAGAATCAACGAGCCTTGGCCGCGACGGAACGTTTGACTGGATTCGGGGCCAGGCAGGCGGCCAGCTATGAGGAACTGGCCCAAGTGTCTGACGTGGTCATGCTCTGTTTACCGGACACGCCGACGGTTGAGCACCTGCTATTGAGCGAGGAAGGCATCGGGCCATGTCTTGGCGAGGGACAGGTTATCGTGGATCTTTCCACCAGCTATCCTCCCTCCACCCGTCGCTTGTGTGAAAATTTCAAGGACCGGGGCATTGATTTGCTGGACGCTCCCCTGACTGGAAGCAAGGTGCAGGCCGAAGAAGGAACGCTGAATGTTATGTGCGGCGGCTCGAAGGAGACGTTTGACCAGGCGCAGTCCTTATTCGAGGCCTTTTCCAAGAATGTCTTTCATGTTGGCGAATCGGGTTCCGGGCACGCCATAAAACTCATCAATAACTATTTTGGTCAGGCTTCCCTCCTGACCCTTTGTGAAATCCTACCCTTCGCTCAAAAATTTGGCGTAAGTCAACAGGCTCTTTATGACGTGATTTCCGTCAGCGGAGGTAATAACGCCACATTTCAGGGGATGATGCCGAGATTGATGAAGCGTGATTTCAGTGTAAATTTCCAGCAAAAACTGGCCCGCAAGGATGTCCATTACATGAATAACCTGGCTCGTGAAACAGGTACCCCAACACCGATGGCAGCGGCCGTATTATCTCTTCACGATTTGGCCACGGCAAGGGGTTATGGTGATGAAGATATTTCCGCCATGCTGAAATTTTTCGAGGAATTTGCCGGGGACCCGACGGATGAGAAGGTGTGAGGCGCACTATTGCCAGTTACCCCTAATATTTTCCAATGTTATAAGATCAATTTTTCAGATAAGGTATCGTTTGCGGACCTTCGGGTAACACCCCGACCGGCGCATCGTGGCCTATCTTGGCCAACTCTTCACATAGGCTTTTTTCCAGGTTTTGGATCGGGATAAGTTTGGCTTTGCGCACCTCTTCATCGGGAATTTCACTGTAAAGCCCGATTCGGCCCTTGACCATGATATTGGCCAGCATCTGCACCTCCCATTGGTCGAACATTTCAAAACCGGGCTCAAATATTTTATCGAGCATGGCCTGCGCAGTTGGGTATTGATGGAGGAAACTCTTGAAGTTGCCATGCTCCGGAAATCCGTCGTTGCATCGAGCCGCCGTTAGTATTAATCCTCCCGGTTGCAGGATTTGGGCGGCGGCAGACATACCTTTAACGGTCTGGTAAAGGTTTTGGTCGAGCGGATAGCCGCCGTTTGTCGTTATAACTATGGGGAGTGGCCGGCTGCATCCGACCATGGCTGTTTCCCTAACGAATTGGCAGCCCACCCGGTGAGCCGCCAGCGTCTCCCCGCAAAAAAATCGCGTGATTTCCTTGCGGTCGTTCAAGGTGACGTTGATGCAAAAGTCGATGGGGAGCAGCGAAGCGCCCGCCCTTACGTTATCCTGGGTAGGATTGCCCTCGAGGATTCCCCAAGTGCTTTTGGAGTGCCCGATATTTTCTGCACCGTGGTATTTCATGATGGCTTCCACATTGGTCACGCCGGGAAAAACCGCCTTGCAGCCGCCGGAAAATCCGGCCATGAAATGAGGCTCGATGAAACCCAGGATGATTCGTTTGTCCGCCTCCACGTAATCGCGATTGAAATAAACAGGGTAGCTAAATGGCGACTTGCCGGCATAGGCCATGGTTTCGTGATTGTGGGCATCATGGTTGACGATCCGGTAATTTGCAGCGATGTCTTTCCCAACCATCTGCTCGATTTCTGCCGGAGTGTTTCCACGATGGGAGCCGGTTCCGATGATTATGGTGATTCGATCCTTGGGCACATGGCTCAATTCATTAAAGAGCCAGGGTAGCAAACGGTCACTCGGCAAAGGTCTCGTGAGGTCGGCTATGACCACAGCGATCCTGTCTTTAGCTCCCACCAGTTTGTTTAGGGGCGGAGACGCTATGGGGTTGCGCACGGCTTCCTGGAATGCTGCCTGTTCGTTGGAAATGCCTTTTACGAAAGTGGGTTTCAGTACGGTTGCATTGATGCCCTCAAGGTCGATTTCCAATCCGCTTTGGCCATATAATAGATTGACCTTCATGGTTTAAAAAAACCGAGAGATGAGGCGATTAAACGGCGGCAGGTTCGAATACCCAGTCCGCAATTTTTTCGAGGGCCTCATCCACTATCGATTCCTGTTGCGCATTGAGCCGTAGAAACGGTTCCGTGGCGATATTCGTTCTGATCAAACCGCGCCGCATGAGGACGTGTTTTTGGGCGGTGGGCCAGAATATCCAGCCGTTACCTCCATAGATGGAATAGGTCGAGTTGATGGCATCCTGGAATTTTTTCGCTTCATTATCCAGATTCGCCAGGGCAGCGTCGAAAAGGGCCACACATAGGCCCGGCAACATGCTGCCGATACCAGCAATAGCGCCGCCCCCAATTTTTGCTGACATGGCGATCTCCGGCACGTTGCCGTTGAAACAGGGCGTATGGTCCGGCAATTCTTTAATGCACCGGGCAAAGAGCTCGAAATTCTGGGCCGAAAATTTCAGGCCCTCCACATTGGGTAGCGCCATGATTTCCGTGATCGATTCAAAATCGCTGGTGATCGGTGTGACAAAGGGGTTTTCGTAAAACCAGACCGGAACCGACGAATGTTCGGCCAAAACCTTCATGAGCCGGAAAGTTTCTCCTTCCGTTCGGCCGGGAAACACCATACGGGGAGTCGCCACGACGGCATCGACCTTTGCTGCCACTGCCATCGCCACATTGTCGAGAGCTCTTTTTGTGCTCATTTCCGATACATTGGCCAGAACCGGAACTCGGCCATTGACGATGCGGACGGATTCACGGAAGAGAATCGCCCTTTGGTTGTCGCGCAAGGCTATACCTTCGCCCATGGTGCCGCCCACGAACAATCCTTTCAAATCGTTGCCGAGCATCCAGTTGATAAGGTTTTCGAGGCTCGGCACGTCGATCGTTTCATCCTCGTTCAGAGGTGTTATGAGCGCTGGGATAACTCCAGTTTCAATATTCATGATTCAATGCAATGGTCTTTGATTTTATGTTTTATAAACGTTTAAAACTTTTTTCAGGGCGGCGGCGATCAACTGCACATGCTCGTTTTGCAAGCGTTCGTTCCAAGGCAGGATGATTGTTTCGCGGCAGCATTTCTCCGCTACCGGGCACAGTCCTTCGCGGTATTCCCATCGTTTGCGTGCGGTGGGCGCATGGAATGGCCAGCCGGATTTCCCAAACGTTTTTTGATCACGGATCATTGCATAGAGGTAAAGTGGAATCGGTCCGGGGTAGCCATGTTCGCAAACCAGCCCCTCTGCCTTGAGGGCCTCGACTACGGTTTCCGTATTTACGGTGAGCCTTTCCGGTTTCAGCCGAAAGGCGTAGTAAAAATAGGTTTGCTGGCAGTTTTCCAATGTTCCCACCGGCTCGACGGCTTCTACTTCCCGGAGCAGTTCGTCCAGTTCCGCCGCCGCTTTCCGGCGCGCTGCGATGGAAATTGAATATTTCTGAATCTGGGCGATCCCGACGGCGGCCTGCAATTCCGTCATGTGGTAATTGGGGGCCAGGAAATAATGATCGCGACCCGGTTTATGGCGGGGCCAGCCTTTGTCGAAACACTCCCGCAGTCTACGACCGAAACGCTGGTCTTCGCTGGCGATGACCATTCCGCCATCGCCTGTCGTGATGTGTTTGCTCTGTTGAAAACTGAAACAGCCGATATTGCCGATGGTGCCGACCAGGCGGCCTTTATATTCGGTCATGTGGGCCTGGGCGCAGTCCTCGATGACGAAGAGATTGTGCCGTTGCGCAATTTCCATGATCGGATTCATGTCCGCCGGACTGCCGTAAATATGCGTCACCATGATGGCCCTGGTGCGGGGTGAAATATGTTCCTCGATTTTCGCGGGATCCATGTTCTGGTTGAAAGGATCGACATCCACAAAGACCGGAATGGCCTGTTGGTAGAGGATTGGAATAACGCTTCCCATGTCCGTGATGGGGGAAACCAGGACTTCGTCACCCGGCTCCGGATCGAGATAGATCATGGCTGTGTGTAGCGCCGCCGTGCCGCTGCTGACGGCGATGCTGTGATCAGTCTGGTAAAGTTCGGAAAATCGCTTTTCAAAATCCGTCACTTTGCTGCCGTATATATAGGCCAGGCATCCACTCTCGATCACCTCTTTGACCTGTGCCATCTCCTCTTCACCGATGAGACGGCCGGAAGCGTCCTTTATGGTCGGCAATGGCGATGCGATGACCGGCTTGCCGCCGTCGATGGCCAGTTTTTCAGATTCCGTTCCCATTTTCTCAATATAATTATTGACCCTTTGATCGTTCCTTTTCCGGCACTGTGGATATAGACACCTTTTCGCGAAAATTGAAAAATTACTTTTAACACCCTGATTGACAACCCATTTTGCAACATTATATTTAAGGCTGTCGTGCCCGAGATCGTGAATTTTTAATTAATCACCGGTATTTATTTCTTGTATGCAAGCGCTTGTTAAAACAGCCC
>JAJFLT010000238.1 GCA_021772555.1 Opitutales bacterium
CCAGTCGTCCCGACCATTTTTCTCGAAGTGTGCGATCCATGCACACACCTTAATAAATTGGCGGCTAATTTCGAGAAATGGATACACCCTCTTCTCCGCCAAAGAATTACAAACTCACTTGAAAAAATTCGGAAAAATTTTATCGTTCCCAATTAAGGGCTGTGTCGACGCTGCCTACAATATGTTCTGCAAATTTTATGAAAATGGAAAATTCATCTATTATTCGCAAGTTCATCGATGAGGCCTTTAACAAAGGGAACTTATCGATATTAGAAGAAGTGGTACATCCCGATTACCGATATCGAAGTCCAGACAGTGAATTGACTGGGATTTCCGAGCTTAGAACGTTCATTCAAGGATTCCGTGAAGGGTTTCCAGATCTTTGCCTCAGTATTGACGATCTGATCGTCACGGAAGATCGAGCTTGCACGAGCTTCAAGCTCACAGGAACTCACAAGGGAGAGTTCATGGGAATACCAGCTAGTGGCAGTTCAGTCGACGTGAATGGTATCGTTATCAGCCGCTTCAAGGAGGACAGGATCGCAGAAGATTGGGAGATACTCGACAACCTTACATTTCTTCAACAGATCGGTGCTATTCCCGAACTTACTTGAACTACACGCAGAACAAGACGGTGCAGGCAACGTCGCTCCGCTCCGTGCCTGGTAACAGCAGCTGGCACTGCCGTCGGTCAGCCTTGAACGTTCGATGAATCCCATTGACATCCTCGTCGCAACGGATGATCTCAAACCATATTAGCAATATTTAACCGTTAAAGGAATCATACCCATGATAAGCAAAAAAGTTTTTGGAGGATATTTTCGGGCAACACTGGGTGTTGCGCTTGCAGTAATACTTGTCTCGTGTGGTAAGAACACGCCCGAGAAAGCTGAATCTGTGGCTGTGCCGGACGGCAAGTCGCTTGCGACCGGGACCTTCGAGGGCCGCAACGATCATGTCGTGACTGGAAGCGTCGAGCTCGTTGAAGCCGAGGGGAAGTTCTACCTACAGCTCGGGGATGACTTCTCTCTCGACGGAGCGCCAGATCCGCGCGTGGGACTGGGGAGGGATGGCTATCAGAAGGAAACGTCGGCCGGAGCCCTCAAGGGAAAAACCGGGGCCTCCAATTACGAACTTCCCGGCGGAATCAATCCCCTCGATTACAACGAGGTCTTTATCTGGTGCGAGAAATTCGGGGTTCCACTCGGGGTTGCCAAGCTCAACCAAGGCCCCTGAGCCCTCGCCAATCGTTGCAGCCCTATTTTTTTGTCCTGAAATCTTGGACATTGGACATGAAATTTTGCTACATCTTTTTCGACAAGATACAAACGAAATAAATATGGTGCCCGGAGAGGGGGTCGAACCCTCACTCCCTTACGGGAACTGGATTTTGAATCCAGCGCGTCTGCCAATTCCGCCATCCGGGCGTGTGGTGCTTTGCCTGAATTGGGTGTGGTGTATATGGTATGCGGTTCCTATTTTTAAAAAGTCAGGTTCGCTGGCAAGTTTTATTCCTGAGGTGGTTGGGGCTTTTAGGTCTGGGTTGGGCCGCCACCCTGGTTCTGATGGCGGGCTTTGAGCCGGAGGGCTTGCAGGCGGATGAAGCCGGTGGCGTCGTTGGGATTATAGTCACTAGGCGTTCCTTCCATGGAGGCGATTTTTTCGTCGTAGAGGGAGAGGGGAGATTTTCGGCCCACGGTGATGAGGTTACCTTTGTAGAGTTTGAGCCGGACTGTGCCGGTGACGGTTTTCTGGCTGTCGTCGATGAGGGATTGGAGGGCCTCGCGCTCGGGGGCGAACCAAAAGCCGTAGTAGATCATTTCGGCATAACGGGGGATGAGGCCGTCGCGCAGGTGCATGAGGTCGCGGTCCATGGTCAGGCTTTCCATTTGCCGGTGGGCGTGGATGAGGATGGTTCCTCCGGGGGTTTCGTAGATGCCGCGGCTTTTCATGCCGACGAACCGATTTTCCACCAGGTCGACCCGCCCGATGCCGTGTTTGCCGCCCAGTTGGTTGAGTTTACGCATGACTTCAAGGGGCGTCATGGATTCGCCGTCGATGGCCAGGCAGTCGCCTTGGGCGAATTCCAGTTCGATGTATTGGGCCTCGTCGGGTGCATCTTCGGGGGCGTTGGTCAGCTTGAACATACCCTTGTTTTCAGGGGTCGTGGGATCGAACCAGGGGTCTTCCAGTATGCCAGCTTCGTAGGAGATGTGGAGGAGGTTGCGGTCCATCGAATAAGGTTTCTCGGCGGAGGCTTCCACGTCGATGCCTTGTTCCCGGCAATAGGCGATCATTTCACTGCGACCGGGGAAGGTTTGACGAAACTCATCCAGCCGCCAAGGGGCAATCACCTTCAGGTCCGGGGCGAGGGCGGCGTAGGTCAGCTCGAAACGGCATTGATCGTTGCCTTTGCCGGTGGCGCCGTGGGATAGGGTGTCGGCATTTTCCCGGCGGGCGACCTCGATCTGGGCCTTGGCGATGAGCGGCCTGGCGATGGAGGTGCCGAGGTAATATTGCCCTTCGTAAACGGCGTTGGCCCGGGCCATGGGATAAATGAAATCCCTGGCGTATTCCTCCACCAAATCGATTGTGTAGTGGGCGGAAGCACCGGTGGCTTTTGCTTTTTCCTCGAGGCCTTCAAGTTCCTCTTCTTGCCCGATATCGGCGGCAAAGGTAACGATTTCGGCGTCGTAGGTTTCTTTCAGCCATCGAACTAAAACAGAGGTGTCCAAACCTCCGGAATAGGCTAATACAATTTTCATATGGATAATCTCCTCAAGATGGTTATTGACTGTTGTCAGGTGTGCCTTGGCTGGCCAGGTGGGTCATGATGGCTTTTTGCATGTGAAGCCGGTTTTCTGCCTGATCGAAGACGATCGACTGTGGACTTTCGAGCACTTCCGCGGCGACTTCCATACCGGGATGGGCAGGCAGGCAATGCATGAATACTGCCTCCGGTTTGGCTGCCCGCATGATCTCCGGCGTGACGGTGTAGGGTTTCATTTTGGCGACCCTTTCGGCTTCGTCGGCCTCGTCACCCATGCTCACCCAGACGTCGGTATAAACCACATCGGCTTCCTGGACGGCTACCAATGGATCGGTCGTGAATTGGTGGCTGGGATTAAATCCGTCGGCTGAGAGCAAGTCCTCCATTTTTTCGCTGGGAGCATATTCCGCCGGACCGCCGAGAGAGATTTGCATCTGGCCCATATGGGCGGCCATGATGAGGGAATTGGACATATTGCAATTGCAGTCGCCCAAAAAGGCGATTTTGCGGTCCTCAAGGGAATTGAGGAGATCGCCATCGCCCTCCAGGTTCCACTGCTCGGCCATGGTCAAGAGGTCGCTGAAGCTCTGGCAGGGATGCAGAAAATTCGTAAGGGCATTGATGACGGGGATGGAACCGGCGCGCGCGAATTCCTCCACATCGCCATGGTCGAAGGTCCGGATAATGAGGCCTTTGACATAGCGGGAGAGAGTTCGGGCGGTATCGGCGATGCTTTCCCCTCGGGAGAGCTGGGATGTGCTTTGGGCCAGGTAAAGGGCGTGGCCGCCAAGATCGTTCAAGCCAACTTCGAAGGAGACGCGGGTGCGGGTGCTGCTCTTAAAAAAGAGCATCGCCCAGGTCTGCCCCGCCAAAGGGTTGCTGTGGGTCGAAGAGGTATTTGTGTCTTTATACTGATGGGCAAGGGTGAGCAATTCACCCAGTTCAGCGGTGGTGAAATCCGTTTCTTTAAGGAAGTGTTT